>NZ_DEZM01000140.1:19548-38170 GCF_002364825.1 Acinetobacter sp. UBA3132
ACGGCGTCATCTGTTTTATTTTGACCTCATCTGCGCTGAAATTTAAGGTTTCCGATTTGCGCAATCACTGGCGTCCGATCGGAATTCTAGCCAGTCTGGCGCTGGTGATCTGTGCAGTCTTGTTTGGTCTAGTCCTGTATGGTTACCAGTTCCTGATCGGTAAGCATGTTGATCTGTTGGTATTGCTATTACTGGGTGCAGCATTAGGTGCAACGGACCCGATCGGAATTAAAGGGGTGCTCAGTTCAGTTCGTGCACCGCATCACTTAATGGTAAAACTGGAAGGTGAGTCATTGTTTAACGATGCGATGTGTATTGCCTTGTTTATGACGCTTTTGAATGTATTACAGGGTGAGAACTTTACTTTATTGGGCGTACTGCAAACACTGCTCTACGAAATTGTGGTGGCTGTATTCATTGGCGTGGTATTCGGTTGGGCAATCCTACGCATTCTTCGCGGCAAACATGAAATGGAATCCCTGATTCTAACCACTGCATTACTGGCTTGTGGTTCCTATCTGGTGGCCTTGCTAGCGCATGCTTCTGCACCAATTGCCTGTGTGATTGGAGGCCTGATCGTTGGTAATAAATGGAAGGAAATTCTGGCAGATGCCGATATTGGTGATGTGAACCATTTCTGGCATACGGTTGAAGGAATTATTAACTCTTTCCTGTTTACCCTGATTGGTCTTGAACTGTTTATTCTGGATTTAAGCACTAGCCTGATTCTGGGTGGAATCGTGGCTTTTATTATTCTGCATGTAGTGCGTTTCGCAGCAAACTTCCTGTCTTTTTCCATGTTTCCACATCTGCGTAAAAAACGTTATAACGGCAGTCTTGCAATTCTCTCTTGGGGTGGTGTCCGTGGTGGAATTTCTTTAGCTTTGATTCTGGCTGTTGCCAATGTTCCGCAACTAAAAGAGTACAGCAGTATTCTGGTCGGTTATACCTTTATTGTGGTGCTGTTATCCGGTGTGGTTTGTGGTCTAGGTTTACCAGCTGTAATGAATGCCTTTTATTATAATCCTAATGAAGAGAAAGAAGGCTGGAAGGGCTGGTATCAGCGGATGTGCCATAAAATGAACCGTAAAGGCTTTCAATACATTATCGGTGAAGATGCAAATGGCAATGAAATTATTACGGTGTACAAGCCTGAAAGCCTTATTGATGAAAAAGATGAAGATGGCGTAGCAGCAGTGCATAATCCTGAAAAAGTGCATGAAGTGAAACGTCTGGAAAGTCCGGATAACTTCTAAAATAATTTTGATTTAAAAAAAGAGAATTTTTGGATTCTCTTTTTTATTTCCTAGATATTAACTTGGTGAGTTTGAATCCAAATATTATGATCAAAGCAGCTTAAATGGATATATTGAAAATGCCAGCCAAACCCAGTGATGAACTTGCCCGAATGATTCTTGGTGTGATTGCATTAATCCCTCAAGGAAAAGTTGCTAGCTATGGTCAGCTGGCCCAGCTTGCAGGATTGCCACGCCATGCACGTCTGGTTGGACGGGTACTGAGAGAGATGGATGAAGCATCTGATCTGCCTTGGCATCGCGTCGTTAGTTCGCAAGGCAAAATCAGTGTGCAAAAACTGGATGAACAGGGAATGAACATTCAGGCAGGTAAATTACTAGAAGAAGGCGTTGCAGTTATTAAGGGTAAAATTAATCTGAAACTTTACCAATGGGATGGCAGCATCCAATAAAAATACCCCATGTGTACATAAGGTATTTTGAAGAGGATAAAATAATAATTTATGCCTGACCACGAACCACAAGCACTGGAACATCGGACTGTCCTAGAATGCTTTGAGCTACACTGCCAAGGAAGAATTTCTTGAACCCGGTACGGCCATGTGATCCAATCACAATCAGGTCGGCACCTAAAGTTTTTGCTGCTTTGGCAATCTCGGTATTTACCACCTGACCTTCCAGCAACTGGGTATCTACCTGTACACCAGCTGTTTCAAAACGTTTTTTCGCTTCATCCAGGTTTTGCTGGATTGCAGTACGTGCACGTTCAATTAAATCATTGGTTTGTGCTGCGGTAATGTATTCAGCCGCAATATAAGGGTCTAAGGTCATCACCTGAACTACAGTGATTTTACCGTTAAAAGTTTTCGCCAGTTGTACTGCCTGATCTACCGCAGCATAAGCCGTTTCTGAACCATCAATTGGAACTAAAATATGTTGAAAAGCCATGATCATTCTCCACATGTATTTATGGGTATTATAAAAATTTTAAACAATGCCTATGATCCGTCAGGCATGGTATTTTTTAAATAATAACGCTAATTAGGTTAAAATAAAACCAAGTAAATCCATATGGTTAAATAATGGTTTAGTAAAAATATTTTTTATAAACTATTGTTTTATATTAAAAATAATAAACTATAAATTCGTTTGAATTTTAAATGCTTCAAGCTGTCAGACTAAGGTCGCACCTAATAGATCATCTGCATTATTCACATTGAATTTGTGTCGTATCTATTTTAAATTTTGATGCGAGCCGTTGATACTGTTGTTGAATAGAGGCATTGGCTGATCCATAAATTTGTTGTTGGAGTTGGGAGATTTTGGATTCTGTAATATGTATGCGTGCACAATGCAGGGCAATTTGATTTTCTTGGGTAACTTTCATTTGTTCAGTTGCATCATATTCAGCAAAATGCTTCAGTTTTTGCTGTGCTTTACTCAGTTGAACCAAACTTCGTTTTTGTTGCATGCTCATAAATTGATGATTATTAATCCAATGTGCAACATCACGGCGTACACCGTTATAGTCCACCACCAGTGGTGAAATCAATTGGCAGGCACTCAGGCTGAATGCCGTAGAAATGGTCAAGAGAATTTTAGTTTTAATCATATCTGAGTAACTTAAAACGGCTTTAAAATTCATATTAATACGTGAAATAAATAATAAAAACTGATTTTGGTTAAAGTTTGATGCAAATACACGCATTTGCCTAAAGACTGAACATTTGTGAGTTAAAATGCTTGACGGGGAATGCGGAAGTTACGATAATGCGCACACAGTTTACGGCTATGTAGCTCAGTTGGTTAGAGCACCGCACTCATAATGCGGGGGTCACAAGTTCAAGTCTCGTCATAGCCACCATTTTTATAGACCAAGCTCTCAGCTTGGTCTCTTTTTTTGTGTCAAATAAATATAGTCAAGCCTATAAAATTGTTGCACTATTCTTGTTAATTTAAATTTTCCAGCGCCAACTTATTAATATATTTGAGTTATACATTTATCTTAAATCACTACCAATAAAAAAACGCCTAAGCGGACTTGGGCGTTTTTCTGAATAAACAGGGTTAATCAGATACCCGCTTTCCATCCATTTACGATTGGGTAGCGACGTTCGCGGCTGAAAGCACGTGAGCTGATACGAGGACCTATCGCACCTTGACGACGTTTATATTCATTCACGTCAACCAGACGAATCACACGTTTTACCACTTCTTCCTCAAAGCCTTTCTCAATGATGTCATCCTGACTCATGTCTTCTTCGATATAAGAGTAAAGGATTGCATCCAATACTTCATATGGAGGTAATGAATCCTGATCGACCTGATCTGGGCGTAATTCTGCCGAAGGTGGACGGGTAATCACACGCTCAGGAATCACTGGTTTGTCTGCAATACTGTTACGGTATTTCGCCAGTTCAAACACAATAGTCTTATACACATCTTTCAGTACTGAGAAGCCACCAACCATGTCACCGTACAGAGTGCAATAACCCACGGCTACTTCTGATTTATTGCCCGTCGATAGTACCAGGTTGCCAAATTTATTCGACAAAGCCATCAATAGTGTGCCACGTGAACGAGCCTGCAGATTTTCTTCAGTTGCATCCACTGGAGCATCACCGAAGAACGGATACAGGGTTTGCAGGAAGCCATTTACGATCGGGTTGATCTCGGCAATACCAAAAGTCACGCCCAGTGTTTTCGCCTGTTCAGCTGCATCTTCCACACTGATCTGAGCCGTATAGGTGTAAGGCATCATTACCGCTTGTACTTTATCTGCACCGATGGCATCTACAGCAATCGCAAGTGTCAAGGCAGAATCAATGCCACCAGACAGACCCAGAATTACACCCGGGAAGCCAGAACGTTGTACATAATCGCGTGTTGCCATGACCAGGCTTTGATAGATCTCTGCCATGGTGTCAAGAGTAGGGGTAATGCTGGTTTTGCTAAACGCAAGGTTAGTTGCATCATATTCAGCAATAGATAGATTTTCCTGGAAACTTGCTGCTTGCAGCGCAACTTCACCAGATTTATTCAGTACGAAACTCGTACCGTCAAAAACAAGATCATCATGACCGCCGACCTGGTTGCAATATACCAGGTTGATATTGAGCTGTTTAACCAAAGCTGCCATGGTTTCAATACGGTGCTGTGGCTTACCGACTTCATATGGAGAAGAGTTCAGTACCACCACAGTATCAACATTCAGCTGAGCCAGCTGTTGAACAACATTCAGAGACCATACATCTTCGCAGATCAGTACTCCAAATTTATGACCGAGGTATTCAAATACCAAGTGTTGATGACCTTCATTAAAATAACGCTTCTCATCAAATACAGCATAGTTTGGTAAAGTCTGCTTGTTATAAATTCCCAATACCTGACCGTCTTTCATCACTGCAGCAGAGTTAAAACGCTGACCATCTTCAGTCTGGTTGACAAAGCCAAAGACCATTACGATATCTTTGACTTGTGCCAGTTGATCAAATGCCTGTTGGGTACGTTTAGTCAAGCTTGGACGCAGAATCAAGTCATCTGCAGGGTAGCCCAGAGTCGAAAGTTCTGGAAAGATAATCAGGTCAGCATTGCCTTTTTTAGCCAGATTGGCCTGTTCGATCATTTTTTGCGTATTTGCATCGATATTGCCAACATGTGGAGAGAATTGAGCAAGGGCAATTTTAAAACTTTTCATTCCAACTAAATCCTAATCCTGATAGATTTTTTGCACTAATCGGCTATTGTTTAAAATTATAGTTATTTAGCCGAATGCAATCTGGTACTTACATAATGCCAAATGGCGAGAAACATAAACACAATAATAAAAGCTTGATACCTAATCTCATTTTTGGAAATAAAATATCATACAAGAGTTATTCTATCGAAATTTGAAGCAGATGCTAGCGTTGTTTGCATAGATTTATTGTTGAAATGCAACTGGATGATTAAAAATAAAGGGATCACATATTGTTTTGTATCGAATCTGCCTGGCCAAGGCGAAAAGATTTATATATAAAAATTTTAATATATTACTCTCTAATCCGTTTCCTGAATGATATTTGGCAGCTTTTGAAGATAAATATCACGTGCAATATCACCTTGCTGCTCAATATTGTAGGTCCAGAAAGACTTGCCGGGAATATAGGAGTATTGATAAGGATTATAGCGGCCAAAACTCAAAAAATAAGCGGTTTGTAATATCGCGCCACGCAATACCACATTAATGCCATGCTGATGCTGGAAAATATGCGTCATCTCATGAATAAACACTGCACGATAACTTGCAGTCTCTTTGGAATAATCATCTTTAAAAAGTGCATTGCGTACATGAATATATCCACTAGGTGCCATCAGAATATGCTTGGGTTGCCACGGCAGGAAAGGATGGTTCATAACATGCACCTTGCCGTAATCAATCCGGTCTCCAAACACTGAACGGCACATCTGGATTTCGCCCACAGTCAGCTGACGGCATTTAAATTGTGGAAATCGGATCAGTCTTAACAGCAGGACTAAAAAACGGTAGGGCATAGTATTTATGAATAGTCAGGATGACCTGATTATAACGGGATTATAGGCTTGGATTTGTAAGCATCTTTATCATTCTATTTAAGACAATAATCTCAACTTTTTATTTGCTGCTGTGCTTAATATTTTCATTGCCCATAAAAAACCGCCCGAAAGGGCGGTTTTTTGGGTCTTTCGACGCGATTCGAATTAACGAGCGATATCGCGTTGAGTTTCGCCAGTATAAAGCTGACGAGGACGACCGATCTTGTAAGGACCGCTGTGCATTTCTAACCAGTGGCTGATCCAGCCCACTGTACGTGCAAGCGCAAAGATCACAGTAAACATTTCTGTTGGGATACCAATCGCTTTAAGGATGATACCTGAGTAGAAGTCTACGTTAGGGTAAAGGTTACGTTTGATGAAGTATTCGTCAGAAAGCGCGATACGTTCAAGTTCCATAGCAAGAGCAAGCTGTGGATCGTTGATGCCAAGAGCACCAAGAACTTCGTCACAAGTTTCTTTCATTACTTTCGCACGTGGATCGAAGTTTTTGTACACACGGTGACCGAAGCCCATGAGTTTAACTTCTTTAGTTTTCACTTTTTCCATGAAGCCAGCAACGTTTTCTACAGTGCCGATTTCATCCAGCATCTTAAGAACAGCTTCGTTCGCACCACCGTGAGCAGGACCCCAAAGTGCAGAGATACCAGCAGCGATACATGCATATGGGTTAGCGCCAGTAGAACCAGCTAAACGTACTGTAGAAGTAGAAGCATTTTGTTCGTGGTCAGCGTGAAGTGTGAAGATACGGTCCATTGCTTTCGCAAGGATTGGATCTACTTTGTAGTCACGGTCTGCTGGAGTAGCAAACATCATGTACAGGAAGTTTTCAGCGTAAGTCAAATCGTTACGTGGGTAAACGAATGGTTGACCAACAGTGTATTTGTAGCTCCAAGCTGCCAAAGTAGGAATCTTAGCGATTAAACGAATCGCAGTGATTTCACGATGGTTAACATCTTCGATGTCCAGATTATTGTGATAGAACGCAGACAACGCACCAACAACACCAACCATGATTGCCATAGGGTGAGCATCACGACGGAAACCGTTATAGAAGCGGCTTACTTGATCGTGAACCATAGTGTGGTTACGAACTTTAGCGTCGAATTCTTCTTTTTGCTCAGCTGTTGGAAGCTCGCCATTAAGAAGTAAGTAGCAAGTTTCTAGGTAATCAGCTTTAGTTGCTAACTGGTCAATTGGGTAGCCACGGTGTAAAAGAACACCTTTATTACCATCGATGAAAGTGATTTTAGACTCGCATGCAGCTGTTGCCATAAAACCAGGATCAAAAGTAAAGTGACCTGCAGCCAACACATCTTTAACGTCGATTACATCTGGGCCCAATGTGCCGCTGTAAATTGGTAATTCAATTTCTTTGCCATCAAGCTGTAAAACGGCTTTCTTGCCAGTTGCTTCAGACATTCAATAGATCTCCTGTCCTGGTGAATGTTTATCCGAGTTGTCTATCAATCTTTTAATGTACAAAACGGACGGATCAAAAATTTGCTATAAGATTAGTGAGTACTGAAATTTTGTCAATTATACTTATGGATAAAAAATGACGTTACACAGCGGCTTAGTCACATAATCTCTGTATAAAAAGCTTTATTAAAATCACAGCATCAACGCGCTATAATAAGATAAAACATGCAGGAGGTGCAGAAAAAAATGCATTGTTTGCAGCAATAATCATCATCTTTTAATCGTAAAAAAGTGTTTAAAATGATTAGGTTTATAATGATAAAGTGGCTAAAACTATATAAATTTCACTACTTACAGCTTTTTCAAGGGTTGGTAGTTTTTGTCAGGTCTTATAAATAAAAGCACTTAATAGAATATTTGGAAATGTCTGTTTGATTAAAAAATGACTTATTTTTGCTCGATTAAATCATGCTAATTTGATTTATTTGGAGACCTGTTTCACATTTTTAAGTTGAATAGCATAAAGTGGTACTGAAATGCGTTTTATCTGCCTAAGTGACGTATTCATTCAACTATTATAAAGATAGTTTTGTATTCACCATTTGGCTTATCGTAAATCTTTAAAAAATAGAGGGTTCTGTATAGTTTGAGTGATATTTTCAATCGAGCACTAAGTGCTTGAATCTTCACCTTTAGTCTAAAGAACAGATGTTTCTAATATATATCCATATCGGACTAAATTAATCGGCTTTATTATTTAAAAACATATATATAAGTATTGATTGAAGGCAATTATAAAATTATTGCAGATTAATCTTATTGTTAATGATTCTTATTTAAAGGATTTTTAGCCAAAAAGCTTATGAGAGTTGTTTGTATTTTGATAGTGAGCGTTTTATAATTCAGTGTCGTTTTACGTTTAGGCATGTATTTGCCTAATCAATGCCAGCTTTCCTTCGAATTAATTCCAACAAACTCCGGATGGAGTTTTTAACTACAGGATGCCCGCTGTGAAAAGCAACAGACCTGTCAATTTGTCCATGGGTCAAGTTTTAGAAGTAAACTTAAAATCACCTGTGGCTATTGCATCAATTCTACACCGTCTTTCTGGTGTGATCGTATTCTTACTCGTACCGGTCCTTTTATGGATTTTAGACAAGTCATTGTCTTCGCCTGAAGGTTTTGCTCAAGTGCAAGAAATCTTTAACGGTTTCATCGTGCGTTTTGTTGTATGGGTATTTGTAGCCGGCTTAATCTATCATACGTTTACTGGTATTAAGCACTTACTTGCAGATGTTGGCGTTGCAGAAGAACTGCAAAGCGGCCGTACTGCAGCTACTATTTCATTAATCTTGTCTGCGATCGGTATTGTTGCAGCATTTGTATGGATCGTACTCTAATGAAAAGTGCTACTGGTTTAACGGGTTCAGGTTCTCGCGATTGGTTTCTTCAACGTGTGAGTGCAGTGGTTCTAGCTGTGTATACTGTTATCGTTTTGGGTTGGATTCTACTGAATGGTGGCTTCAACTTTGAACAGTGGTACGGCTTTATGATGACTACACCAATGAAGATTTTGTCTTTATTGGCAGTATTCTCTCTTGTTGCACACGCATGGATTGGCATGTGGCAGGTTTTCACTGACTATGTGACTACTCGTCAAATGGGTCCATCAGCATCAGGTTTACGCATTGTATTGACTTCAGCAGTGATTATCGCTGTATTAGCATACGCAATCTGGGCAATCCAGATTTTCTGGGCTTGATAGGAAGAGATCATGGGCGCAATTAACCCTAAAGAAGATTACACAAATATTCCACATGAAACTTTCGATGCTGTCATCGTGGGTGGCGGTGGTTCAGGTATGCGTGCATCTTACCAACTTGCTCAAGCTGGTTTAAAAGTTGCTGTACTGACTAAAGTATTCCCGACACGTTCACACACTGTTGCGGCACAGGGTGGTATTGGTGCATCTCTTGGTAATATGCAAGAAGATAACTGGCACTACCACTTCTATGACACAGTTAAAGGTTCTGACTGGTTAGGTGACCAGGACGCGATCGAGTTTATGACGCGTGAAGCACCTCAAGTGGTATATGAATTAGAACATTTAGGTATGCCATTTGACCGTAACGCAGACGGTACGATTTACCAACGTCCATTCGGTGGTCACTCTGCAAACTACGGTGAAAAAGCGGTTCCTCGTGCATGTGCTGCAGCTGACCGTACAGGTCACGCACTTCTTCATACGCTTTATCAAAGCAACGTGAAAATGGGTACACAATTCTTCGTAGAATGGATCGCACTTGATTTGATCCGTAACGAAGCTGGCGATGTATTGGGTGTAACTGCTATCGATCAGGAAACTGGTAAAATTGCAGTATTCCAGGCGAAAGCTACTCTATTTGCTACGGGTGGTGCGGGTCGTGTTTACCGTGCATCTACTAACGCGTATATCAATACTGGTGACGGTCTTGGTATGGCAGCTCGTGCAGGTATTCCATTACAAGATATGGAATTCTGGCAGTTCCACCCTACAGGTGTTGCGGGCGCAGGCGTATTGCTAACTGAAGGTTGTCGTGGTGAAGGTGCAATCCTTCGTAACAAAGATGGCGAACCGTTCATGGAACGTTATGCTCCAACTTTGAAAGACTTGGCACCACGTGACTTCGTATCACGTTCTATGGACCAAGAGATCAAAGAAGGTCGTGGCTGTGGTCCTAAAGGTGATTATATCCTTCTTGATATGACGCACCTGGGTGCGGATACCATCATGAAACGTCTTCCATCTGTATTTGAGATTGGTAAGAAATTCGCGAACGTTGACATCACTAAAGAGCCAATTCCTGTAGTACCAACAATCCATTACCAAATGGGTGGTATTCCTACGAATATTCATGGTCAGGTTGTTGTTCCAGAGTCTCCGGAAACTGAAGCACTGGTTACTCACTACGACAAAAACACTGATACATACTCTACTAACCAAGAAGGCCGTAACTTCACTAAACCAGTGAAAGGTTTCTATGCGATTGGTGAATGTTCTTGTGTATCTGTACATGGTGCAAACCGTCTAGGTACAAACTCACTGCTTGACTTGGTTGTATTTGGTAAGGCTGCCGGTCAGCACATCATCGATTATGTGACTAAACACCACGGTGATGAATATGAACCGCTTCCTACCACTGTACTTGAGCAAACTGTTGCACGTATTCGTAAACTTGACGAATCAACGACAGGTGAAAATGCTCAAGAAGTTGCTGATGCGATTCGTGACATCGTTCAAGACCACGCTGGTGTATTCCGTACATCTGCACTTCTTGAAGAAGGTGTGAAACAGATTCTTGCAATTGAACCGCGCGTGCGCAACATTCACTTGAAAGACAAATCTAAAGTATTCAACACAGCACGTATTGAAGCACTTGAAGTTGAAAACTTGTATGAAGTTGCTAAAGCGACTCTAATTTCAGCTGCAGCGCGTAAAGAATGCCGTGGTGCACATACGGTAGTAGACTTTGAAGAGTCTCCTGACCATCCTGCATACCCATACGGTCGTCGTGATGATGAGTGGATGAAGCACACATTATGGTTCTCTGCGGACAACCGTCTTGAGTATAAGCCAGTGCGTTACCGTCCATTGTCGGTTGATGCAATTCCACCTAAACCACGTACATTCTAATTCGGAGAAGTAAGATGAGTAGAGGTACTCGTACATTTAATATCTACCGCTACGATCCTGATAAGGATGCAGCACCGTACATGCAAACTTTTAAACTGGAATTGACTGACAAGCACCGTATGTTGCTTGATGCACTTCTGGCATTAAAAGTACAAGACGAATCTTTAACGTTCCGTCGCTCATGTCGTGAAGGTATTTGTGGTTCTGATGGTGTAAACATCAATGGTAAAAACGGTCTTGCATGTCTGTGGAACCTGAATGATTTACCAGAAACAATCACAATCCGTCCACTGCCAGGTCTTCCAGTAGTTAAAGACCTTGTTGTAGACATGAATCAGTTCTACGATCAGTACAACAAAATTCATCCGTTCCTGATCAACAATCAGCCTGCACCGCCTAAAGAGCGTCTGCAGTCTCCTGAAGAACGTGAACATCTTGATGGTCTGTATGAATGTATTCTTTGTGCATGCTGTTCAACTTCATGTCCGTCATTCTGGTGGAACCCTGACAAGTTCTTGGGTCCTTCAGCATTGTTGAATGCTTACCGCTTCATCATTGACTCACGTGATACAGCAACTCAAGAGCGTTTGGCTCGTCTTGACGACCCATTCTCGCTGTTCCGTTGTAAAGGCATCATGAACTGTGTATCTGTATGTCCTAAAGGCTTGAACCCTACCAAAGCAATCGGTCACATCCGTAACATGCTTCTAGATATGGCTGGCTAATTCAGACTGCGAATAACAGTTTGTCAAAAAGCACACCACTTGGTGTGCTTTTTGCTTTATAGGGGCGCTGAAAAGGGGAAGACTAATTGAAAAGCAAGTGTTATCAGCAGGAGCTCTGGTGCAATCATAAAGGGTGATGAATCATTTCAGAGCATTTTGCTCAGGTTTGTGCCCTAATATGATGTAGTTCGATTTATTTATGATTTTTAGATGTAAAACTGACCTGAAAAAGATTCCCGATAATGTTATTATATAACGCAAGATTGCAAAGGGAGTGGATTGGAAGATTTACTCTCTTTTTGTTTATCAGTGGTATGGTGGATGGATGTAGGACTTTAGTCTACGGAGATTGTGTTTTTCATTTAAAGCTCCCTATGTTAGAGTAATTTATGGTTGATGTATTTGACTAAAAAACACACATTTCTCGTCAAAAAAATCAATTGATTAGTCGAGATCGTGATAGCATTTAGCATAAGACTATATCCAAAAAATGTAAGGATTAATGTACACTTTTTAAACACGGAAAAACCTACGACTGGTATATAAAGGTAAGTCAGAGTCGCTTTAGAAAAAATACAGCTTAAGCCTTTGTTTTTTCTAAGTCGATTTGCAAAAAAATTGCTCGGTTTTTATCGGGTATTCGATGAGTGATGATGCCGCTGAGGGGCGTTATTGTTCATTAAACATATCAAGAGTTGCTCTTGGTGTGGTGATAGCGCCTCATGGCTTATGCCTTATGGGGGACTAATGTCATCTTACCAATTTGACATTACTAATCCTGGGTTTTGCTTAAAAAGCATCCTGAAAATGTTTTTGCAATAGGAAATGGGTCCACAAATGCAAGAAGTTGCTGACGCTCTGCGTCTTGACACTGAACTTAGCGCTGATAGTGCAGCGTATATTGAAGAACTTTATGAGCAGTATCTGACCGCTCCAGACTCAGTGGGTGCTGACTGGCAGGAATACTTCGGTAAGTTCCCTAAAGGTGACCAACCACACAGCAATGTACGTGAGCAATTCCTACTGTTAGGTCGTAATTCAAGCCGTGTTCAGCCTGTCATTCAAGCGACAGTAAGTTCTGATCACGAGCGTCGTCAAATTGGCGTATTACAACTCATTGCGGCTTATCGTAACCGTGGTCACCAGAAAGCCAAATTAGATCCATTAGGTCTTGCAAAACGCGAACAAGCATTTGACTTAGAACTGGATGCGCATGGGTTAACCAAGTCTGATTTAGACACGGTATTCAATACTGGTAATCTTGCAATCGGTAAAGAAGAAGCAACGCTTGCTGAAATTCTTGCTGCATTAGAGTCTACATACTGCGGTACTGTTGGTTCAGAATACATGCACATCGTTGACACCAAGGAAAAACGTTGGATTCAACAACGTCTTGAAGGTGCACGTGGCCAGTTTGGTTTCAACACACAACAGAAAAAACATGTACTTGAGCGTTTGACTGCAGCAGAAGGCTTGGAAAAATACTTAGGTAACAAATTCGTTGGTGCAAAACGTTTCGGTGTTGAAGGCGGTGAGTCTTTCATTCCGATGGTTGATGCAGTGATTCAACGTGCAGGTTCTGTTGGCTGTAAAGAAGTTGTAATCGGTATGCCACACCGTGGCCGTCTGAACCTTCTGGTTAACATCATGGGTAAAAACCCGGCTGACCTGTTTGGCGAATTCGAAGGTAAATCTCTTCATAAGAAAGGTTCTGGTGACGTTAAGTATCACCAAGGTTTCTCGTCTAACGTGATGACTCCAGGTGGCGAAGTACACTTGGCATTGGCGTTTAACCCATCACACCTTGAAATCGTTGGACCGGTAGTTGAAGGTTCGGTACGTGCTCGTCAGGTACGTCGTAAAGACATCGGTGGTGATGACGTATTACCAATCATCGTTCACGGTGATGCAGCATTTGCAGGTCAAGGTGTCAACCAGGAAACCTTCCAGATGTCGCAAACGCGTGGTTACACCGTTGGTGGTACAGTGCACATTGTTGTGAATAACCAGGTTGGTTTCACCACTTCTGATCCACGTGATGCACGTTCTACAGAATACTGTACTGACATCGCGAAAATGATTCAGGCACCGATCTTCCATGTCAATGGTGATGATCCGGAAGCTGTATTGTTTGTTGCTCAGCTTGCACATGATTTCCGTCATACTTTCCGTAAAGATGTTGTTATCGACATGTTCTGTTACCGTCGTCGTGGTCACAACGAAGCGGATGAACCGGCTGCAACTCAGCCAATGATGTACCAAGTCATCAACAAGAAAGCGACGACTCGTACTTTGTATGCTGACAAACTTGTGCAAGAAGGGATCCTTGACCGCGCAACTGCAGATCAAATGGTTGAAAACTATCGATCTGATCTTGAAGCAGGTAAACACGTTGCCAATGCCTTGGTGTTAGAGCCGAACAAGAAAATGTTCGTAGACTGGTCTCCGTACTTAGGTCACGACTACACAGACGAGTGGGATACAACTTGTGATCTAGAACGTCTTAAAGAACTTGGTCGTAAAATGCGCGAGCTTCCAGAAGGCTTCGTGATGCAGCGTCAGGTTTCTAAAGTGATTGATGACCGTCTGAAAATGCAGACTGGTGAAATGCCACTGAACTGGGGTGCTGCTGAAACTCTAGCCTATGCATCGCTTCTAGACGATGGCTACTTGGTTCGTTTAACTGGCGAAGACGTGGGTCGCGGTACCTTCTCACACCGTCATGCAAAACTGCATAACCAGGTAGATGGCTCAACCTATATTCCACTTTGTCATATCAAAGAGAATCAGCCACGCGTTGCGATCTATGATTCATTATTGTCTGAAATGGCAGTATTGGCATTTGAATACGGCTATGCGACGACTCTTCCTAAGAGCTTGATCATCTGGGAAGCTCAGTTTGGTGACTTCGCGAACTGTGCACAGGTTGTGATCGACCAGTTCATCTCATCTGGTGAAACCAAGTGGGAACGTGTGTGTGGTCTGACTATGCTTCTGCCACACGGCTTCGAGGGTCAAGGTCCAGAGCATTCATCTGCACGTCTTGAGCGCTTCCTGCAGTTATGTGCAGAAGACAACATGCAAGTGATGACTCCAACTACACCTGCACAGATCTTCCATGCATTACGTCGTCAGGCAATTCGCCCAATCCGTAAGCCAATGATCATCATGTCGCCAAAATCATTACTGCGTCACAAGTTAGCTGTGTCTAACCTTGATGAACTTGCAAGCGGCACATTCCAGACTGTGATCGATGAAGTAGATAACATCAACAAATCAGACGTAACTCGTCTGGTGCTGTGTGGTGGTAAGGTTTACTACGACCTAGTTGAAAAACGTCGTGAAAAAGAATTGAACAATACCGCGATCGTTCGTATTGAACAATTGTATCCGTACCCAGAAGCACGTCTTGCTGAAGTTCTTGCTCAGTATCCAAACCTGAAAGAGCTGGTTTGGGCTCAAGAGGAACCGAAGAACCAAGGTGCTTGGCTGTTCATCGCGCCACGTCTGTATGACGACGTGATGAAGTCTGGTAAACAGGTTCGTATTAGCTACGCTGGCCGTGAAGCTTCTGCTGCACCGGCGTGTGGTTCACCATATTTGCATGCAAAACAACAAGCTCAGCTCGTTAACGACGCTCTAGCGATCGATGCTGAATAATCCAGGAGATTCTAAGTAATGGCAACCGAAATTAAAGCACCGGTATTTCCAGAGTCAGTTGCGGACGGCACGATCGCAACTTGGCACAAGCAACCAGGTGAAGCAGTATCACGTGATGAAGTGATCTGTGATATTGAGACTGATAAAGTTGTTTTAGAAGTTGTTGCTCCTGCTGACGGTACAATTGCATCAATCATCAAAAATGAAGGCGACACAGTGCTTTCTGCTGAAGTGATTGCACAATTCGAAGAAGGTGCTGTTTCTGGTGCTGCGCAAACTCAAGCAGTTCAATCTGAATCTGAAGCATCAGTAGAACAAGCAGCTGCGAAAACTGAAGCAGGTAATGCTCCGATCGTTGAGCGTCAACAGGTTCAAGACCAAGCACCTGCAGTTCGTAAAGCGTTAACTGAATCTGGTATTGCTGCATCTGACGTATCTGGTACAGGTCGTGGCGGTCGCATCACAAAAGAAGATGTTGCAAGCCACCAAGCGAAACCAGCGGCTCCTGCTGCTGCACCGTTAAGCGTTGCAGTTGGTGAACGTATTGAAAAACGCGTTCCGATGACTCGTCTTCGTAAACGTGTTGCTGAACGTCTGCTTGCTGCGACTCAAGAAACAGCAATGTTGACTACGTTCAACGAAGTAAACATGAAACCAATCATGGAAATGCGTAACCAGTACAAAGATGCGTTTGAAAAACGTCATGGTGCGCGTCTTGGCTTTATGTCATTCTTCGTTAAAGCAGCGACTGAAGCGCTTAAACGCTACCCAGCAGTGAATGCGTCTATCGATGGTGACGACATCGTTTACCATGGTTACTATGACATCGGTGTAGCGGTTTCTTCTGACCGTGGTCTGGTGGTTCCTGTACTTCGTGATACAGACCGCATGAACTATGCTGAAGTTGAAAATGGTATCCGTGCATATGCTGGTAAGGCACGTGAAGGTAAACTTGCAATTGAAGACATGACTGGTGGTACTTTCACAATTACCAACGGTGGTACTTTCGGTTCATTGCTTTCAACTCCAATCTTGAACACGCCTCAAACTGCGATTCTGGGTATGCATAAAATCCAGGAACGTCCTATGGCAGTGAATGGTCAAGTTGAAATCTTGCCAATGATGTACCTAGCGCTTTCTTATGACCACCGTCTAATCGATGGTAAAGAAGCTGTAGGTTTCCTTGTAACAATCAAAGAATTGTTAGAAGAGCCAGCACGTCTTATCCTTGATCTATAATTTTAGTTTTTAAGAATAATCAGAGCGAGTTCGAAGCGATCCTTTGAACTCGTTTTTGGAGATACAAATGTCTCAGTTTGATTTAGTTGTAATCGGTGGTGGTCCAGGCGGCTATGAAGCTGCTATTCGTGCAGCTCAACTTGGTTTTAAAGTTGCGTGTATCGAAAAACGTATTCACAAAGGTAAACCTTCTTTAGGCGGTACTTGCTTAAACGTAGGTTGTATCCCTTCTAAGGCACTTTTGGATTCTTCTCATCGTTATGAAGATACTGTTCATCACTTAGATGATCACGGTATTACGACTGGCGAAGTCGCATTTGATTTGTCTAAAATGCTTGCGCGTAAAGATAAAATCGTAAACCAATTGACCATGGGTATCGACGGTCTGCTTAAAGGCAATGGCGTTGAATGGTTAAAAGGTACTGGTAAATTACTTGCTGGTAAAAAAGTTGAGTTTGTTTCACATGAAGGCGAAACTCAAGTTTTAGAACCTAAATACGTGATTCTTGCAACTGGTTCTGTACCAGTCAATATTCCAGTTGCTCCTGTAGATCAAGACCTGATCGTAGACTCAACTGGTGCGCTTGAATTCCCAGAAGTGCCTAAGCGTTTAGGTGTAATTGGTGCAGGTGTAATCGGTCTTGAACTTGGTTCAGTATGGCGTCGTCTGGGTGCTGAAGTTGTTGTATTTGAAGCAATGGATGCATTCTTACCAATGGCTGATAAAGCATTGGCAAAAGACTATCAAAAAGTATTGACTAAACAAGGTCTGGATATCCGTGTTGGTGCGAAAGTATCTGGTACTGAAGTTAACGGCCGTGAAGTTACTGTTCAGTACACTCAAGGTGGCGAAGACAAAACTCAAACTTTCGACAAGTTGATCGTTTGTGTAGGTCGTCGTGCTTATGCTGAAGGTCTATTGGCTGAAGATTCAGGCATTAAATTGACTGAACGTGGTTTAGTTGAAGTAAACGATTGGTGTGCAACTTCTGTTGAAGGCGTATATGCAATTGGTGACTTGGTGCGTGGTCCAATGCTTGCACATAAAGCAATGGAAGAAGGCGTAATGGCAGTTGAACGTATTCACGGTCACGCTGCGCAAGTCAACTACGACACGATCATTTCTGTAATTTACACACATCCAGAAGCGGCGTGGGTAGGTTTAACAGAAGAGCAAGCGAAAGAAAAAGGCATTGAGGTGAAAACTGGTCAATTCGGTTTCGCTGCGAACGGCCGTGCAATGGCTGCTGGCGAAAATGCTGGTTTCGTGAAGTTTGTTGCTGATGCGAAAACGGATCGCCTACTTGGTATGCACGTGATCGGACCTGCTGCGTCTGACATCGTTCATCAAGGTATGATCGCACTTGAATTTGTATCTTCAGTAGAAGACCTACAGTTGATGACTTTCGGTCACCCAACTTTCTCTGAAGTCGTACATGAAGCTGCTCTGGCAGTGGATGGTCGTGCAATTCACGCGATCCAGCGTAAGCGTAAATAATCTAAAAAAGAGCGGCTCCGGCCGCTCTTTTACATTTGGTGGTTGTTTTTGTATGAATAATCATCTAAAAATAAAGATAAGAATCAAAACATCGTTTTAATAAATTCCAATATCGATGTTGCAGCGCCACAGGATATTGGACGCAGTAATAACAAAGTGAAAAAGTAGTAAAAGGTCAATCAATGAATTTACATGAGTATCAAGCAAAAGCGTTATTAAAAAAATATGGCATGCCAGTTCAGGAAGGTATTCTTGCGACAAATGCTGAAGAAACAGTGCAGGCTTTTCAACAGCTGGGCGGAAAATTTGCCGTATTAAAAGCCCAGGTGCATGCCGGGGGGCGTGGTAAGGCGGGTGGGGTAAAGGTAGTTAAATCTGCCGACGAAGCCGCTGAATATGCCAATCAAATTATTGGCTCACGTTTAGTGACTTATCAAACCGATGCCAATGGTCAACCAGTCAACAGCATTCTGGTCTCTGAAGATGTTTATCCGGTAGAGCGTGAACTTTATCTGGGTGCTGTGGTAGACCGTTCAACTCGTCGCATTACCTTTATGGCATCGACTGAAGGTGGTGT
>NZ_DEZM01000140.1:38256-38609 GCF_002364825.1 Acinetobacter sp. UBA3132
CCGACTGAAGGTGGTGTTGAAATTGAAAAAGTGGCAGAAGAAACGCCTGAAAAAATTATTAAAGTTGAAGTTGATCCACTCGTTGGTTTATTGCCGTTCCAGGCACGTGAAGTTGCATTTGCTTTAAACCTTAAAGATGGACAAATCAACCAATTTGTTAAAGTCATGACCGCGGCTTATCAAGCCTTTGTGGAAAATGATTTTGCCCTGTTTGAAATCAATCCGTTATCAGTCCGTGAAAATGGTGACATTCTTTGTGTCGATGCCAAAGTAGGGATCGATTCGAACGCGTTGTATCGTTTGCCTGAAGTGGCGGCACTACGCGATAAATCACAAGAGAATGAGCGTGAGCT
>NZ_DEZM01000140.1:38725-40227 GCF_002364825.1 Acinetobacter sp. UBA3132
ACAAGAGAATGAGCGTGAGCTGAAAGCCTCTGAATTTGATCTGAACTATGTTGCCCTAGAAGGTAATATTGGTTGTATGGTCAATGGTGCTGGTCTTGCGATGGCTACCATGGATATTATCAAGCTTTATGGTGGTCAGCCCGCTAACTTCCTCGATGTCGGTGGTGGTGCAACCAAAGAGCGTGTGATTGAGGCGTTCAAAATTATTTTGGCAGATACTTCTGTGCAAGGTGTGTTGATTAATATTTTTGGTGGAATTGTACGTTGCGACATGATCGCTGAAGCAATTATTGCAGCAGTTCAAGAAGTAAATGTCACTGTGCCGGTTGTGGTTCGCCTTGAAGGGAACAATGCTGAGCTTGGTGCCAAATTACTGGATGAATCTGGTTTGAAATTAATTTCTGCAAATGGCCTGGCCGATGCTGCAGAAAAAATTGTTGCTGCAGTAAAAGCTTAAGGAGTATCACAATGAGCGTATTAATTAATAAAGACACCAACGTTTTAGTTCAGGGCTTTACTGGTAAAAACGGAACTTTTCATTCTGAGCAGGCAATTGCTTACGGTACTAAAGTGGTCGGTGGGGTAACACCGGGTAAAGGTGGTCAATCACATCTGGATCTGCCAGTATTTAATACCATGCGTGAAGCGGTAAAAGAAACTCAGGCCGATGCTTCTGTAATTTATGTACCTGCACCATTTGTATTAGACTCTATTGTGGAAGCGGTTGACTCAGGTATTGAGCTGATTGTAGTGATTACTGAAGGTGTACCAACACTGGACATGCTAAAAGCCAAGCGCTATCTGGAAACCAATGGTAATGGCACGCGTCTGATTGGCCCAAACTGTCCGGGTATTATTACGCCTGAAGAATGCAAGATCGGAATTATGCCAGGCCATATCCATAAGAAAGGCAAGATCGGGATTATCTCTCGTTCAGGTACTCTGACTTATGAGGCTGTATCGCAAACGACTAAACTAGGTCTAGGTCAATCGACTTGTATCGGTATTGGTGGTGATCCAATTCCAGGTATGAACCAGATTGACTGCTTGAAACTGTTTGAAGAAGACCCTGAAACAGAAGCTATTATTATGATCGGTGAGATTGGTGGTACAGCTGAAGAAGAAGCTGCTGAATATATCCAGTCTAATGTAACTAAGCCTGTAGTGGGTTATATTGCGGGTGTGACAGCACCGAAAGGAAAACGTATGGGGCATGCAGGTGCGATTATTTCAGGTGGCAAAGGCACCGCGGAAGAAAAATTTGCAGCCTTTGAACGTGCTGGCATGGCTTATACCCGTAGTCCTGCTGAGCTTGGTTCGACCATGTATCAGTTGCTGAAGGATAAAGGGTTAATCTAAACAATAAAAATCCAACATAAAGCCCTCTTATTGAGGGCTTTTTTTAGAAGAAATACATAATAGTTTGGTCTGACAGGATGAAATTGTGAGCTAAATCGCACTTTGTTATAATGTTTGTATAAATAAAATACATAACAAGACAA
>NZ_DEZM01000123.1:0-4982 GCF_002364825.1 Acinetobacter sp. UBA3132
GAAACCGATGCAGCAAGTGCAACCATGTCTACTGGAGTATTTTTTTGAGGTGGTGGGATATATTCTTCCCCAGCTTTTAATGCTCTCATTTGTAAAAAACTTGGACAATCCAACAGCTTTTGCTGATGTTGCATCATGTCCGTACCACATTTATTTTTGACATTCATATGAAAAACAATTTGATCTTCTTCAATCACATTTAAGACTGCAGTTCGAGACTTGTAATCAAAGTTTTGAAAAGCCTCAACAGAATCACAGGCTATGTTTTTCACATTCTGTTCACTCTTTACAGAAAGTTTTTTATTTTCATTTTCAAGCCAGCATGTATAAAAGCGAGTATTTGGATACTGATCCAGAATCGTAAGCTCTACCTTTTCTCTTTGAAGTATGGGTTGATACTTCGCTTCTAAATCGGCAAATCTACCTGATTAAAGCTGTTGACGTGTTTGGTCTTCAAGTTGCATCATTTCATATTTGGGATAACCCCAAAATACCCCAAGCCAATCACGGCAATAAGTACCAGCATAATAGGCATATTGATCACCCGTCCTGTTTTTAGTTGTTTTATTCATCAGTATATTTTTCTGAGATATTAGAATACTTTTTGAACGATAGATATCTGTTTTTAAGGTTTATTTTTAAAACTTTTACTTTTTAATTACTGCTAAAGAATGATTTTTCCTGATCTAATTTTTAATATTTGTCATTGCTCATGATCGATCTTAAGGGTTGCAAACTCAACTGGAGCTTAACCTTATTTCTCTGAACCCTTAATTCAGAAAGGCATCCCTGTATTTGAGATGATCAAAAACCGAAGAATAGCCGTAAAAGCTACTGTTTTTTTGTATCTAACTCCATATCCAATTTATTTAGAGGTATTTTTCGAGTACACTAAGATCAACTTTTTACATGCTTTTTCTTTCGATGTGAGATCGAAGAATCAGCCTTCATGCCTTTGAAAATTCGCGTGGCCAACAACTGTATATGAATCAAAGAATCCATAATATGATGGAACCTACTCCACACATCCGTGTACTGGATGAATGGCAGGAGACGATTCCTGAGGATCTTTACATTCCTCCTTCAGCGTTTGAAATCCTGTTAGAGCATTTCGAAGGCCCGCTCGACTTTTTAATTTACCTGATCCAAAAAAATGGCTTTGACTTGCTGCAAGTCGACATTGCGCCGATTGCTGCCCAATACTTGTCCTATATGGATGCGATGAAGTCACTCAATATTGAGCTGACCGCAGACTATATGGTAATGGCGGCATTATTAGCGGACCTCAAATCCCGCTTACTTCTTCCAAAACCCAAAAGTATTTCTGCGACGGAACAAGATCCGAAACAGGAATTGATTGATCGTCTGGAAAATTATTTACGCATTAAACAGGCCGCAGAACGTCTGAACCAAATGAGTGTGCTTGAACGTGATACGTTTGAGACCAATGTCAGCCTGGGCGAGTTCATTCAATCGAATGAAGGTCACAACGTCGATCTGCTACGTGATGCCCTGCTGTGTATCTTTAACCGTCCTGAGCCGGTGATTCATCAGGTGCAACAGGAACCGGTGCTACTTGAAGAACGCATTGCCTATATTGAAAGCTGCCTGGAAACTGGTGAAGTGCTTTCTTTTGCAGATCTACTCAAACCAAGCCAGGGCCGGATGGGTATGGTCGTCACCTTCATGGCGGTTCTGGAACTGACACGTCAACAAAAAATTCAGATTATTGCTACAGGCGTTGAAGCCCCGCTCGCAATTCAGGGAGCACCTTTATGACCATTGACCACAGCTCAGTGCTTACAGCGGAAGATAATCTGCATGATGTGTTAATGCAGCTGGAAGCGATTATCTTTGCAAGTGATTCAGCAGTGTCTCTGGCACGTCTAAAAGAAGCTTTTCAGGATCGATATACCAAGCAGGAATTACGTCAGTACCTACAGCAACTGTCTATGCTGATGCATGGTCGCTCAATTGAACTGATTGAAACTGCTCAAGGTTTCCGTTTTCAAGTACGTGCGAAGTATCGTAATATTATTGCTCAGACATGGCCCGAGCGACCAGCGCGCTTGTCTCCTTCATTACTTGAAACTTTGGCCGTAATTGCCTATCACCAGCCGGTGACCCGGGCAGATATAGAACAAATTCGTGGTGTCACAAATAACAGTCAGATTTTGCGTTCGCTGTTTGACTGGAACTGGATTAAAGAATCTGGTTTTCGTGAACTCCCTGGAAGACCTGCGTTGTTAGTGACAACGCCACAATTTTTAAATGCGTTTGGCTTAACCAGTTTAGGCCAATTGCCTCCCCTGCAGGATGCCAAGGAAGCTTTTATGGCCCTCGATGCAAATGCACCGAAGTCATAAATAGGTGAACTGTTGATAATTATTTCTAAGGTTATGCTGTCATGAGTGAAAAATTGCAAAAGGTGCTTGCACGTGTTGGTTTGGGTTCTCGCCGTTATATGGAAGAAGTCATTGCCGCTGGTCGTGTAAGTGTGAATGGGCAAGTTGCCCAAGTGGGTGAGCGTATCGAACCAGGTGATGAGCTTCGCATCGATGGTCGTAAGGTACAATTCCAGATTGAGGACGAAATCCGTCGTCGCGTACTGATTTACTATAAGCCTGAAGGCGAAATCTGTTCACGCAACGATCCTGAACAACGTCCGACTGTATTTGATAACCTGCCTGCGATCCAAGGCGATCGTTGGGTGATGGTGGGCCGTCTGGATATTAACTCAACTGGCCTGTTACTTTTCACAAATGACGGTGAACTGGCGAACCGTCTGATGCACCCTTCCAATGAAATCGAACGTGAATATGCAGTTCGTGTCATGGGTGAGGTAACGCCTGAGCTGAAAAATAACATGCTCAAAGGCGTCGTACTGGATGATGGTCCGGCAAAATTCGAATCATTCTCTGAACTGGGCGGCGACGGTATCAACCGCTGGTATCAGGTGGTGGTGAAAGAAGGACGTAACCGTGAAGTACGTCGTATCTTTGAATCCCAAGGTCTGAAAGTCAGCCGTCTGTTACGTACCCGTTATGGCACAGTAATTCTGCCACGCGAACTGCGTACTGGTCGCTGGATTGAACTGGACAAACAGGACATCGATAACCTGGCAAAAGCTGTTGAGCTTAAACCACGTCAAGGTACTGGCTTGTACGGCATGGCAAAACGCCGTTCTGAGCGTATGCAGGAAAAGCCTATGGCAGCACGCCGTGGTGGTTTCCTGCGTCAACAGCGCCGTGACAGTGATGAACCGGCAGCGAATACTGGCCGTGAACGTCGTGAAGGTGGTTTTGGCCGTCGTGACAATAATCAAGCCGGCTCACAGTTTGGTCGTCGTGAAAACCAGAATGGTACTCAGTTTGTACGCCGTGACAATCGTCCCGAATCAGGTTTTGGCCGACGTGAAGAACGTGATGAAAACACATCACGTCGTCCTTATGGCGTGAACAAAGGCTTTAACAAGTTCTAAGCCTTTGCTAAGATAAAAACCAGGCAGTTGCCTGGTTTTTTTAGCTCTAAAAATAACAATATGAAAAGATCCTTCTACTGTCGAAGCTCATTGCATCCATTTCTATTCTTAACTTATATCTTGATAAGTTATCTACTTTTTCAATTCAGCTATTATCTGCGAATCACTGATCAGGACTGGAACTTTAAGCTTGCAATACTAAGTCAGTGGTTCTCGGCTGTTTTTTATCAACCTGCTCAATATACTGATCACTACATCAGTATTATCATCTTGACCATAATGATGGCCTATTTGGCACTTTATGGAATCAGCAAGTTCAAGAAACTGGAGATAGACGCAGATCAAATTTATTGGTCTTTGGGTCATATGAAAATCGGTCAAATCTTTCCACTGAATGCCAGCACTGAAATTCAGTGCATTTTAATTCCTCCACACAACCCCGACATTCATCTATTTAAACTTAAAACTGATCAGCAAGAATTTAATATTAACATGAGTGAGTTTTCAACTGAGGATCAACGAACCATCCAAATGTTATTAAAATCCTTGAAAATTCGTTGTTAAAAAAAATCCCGCTCAACTGGCGGGATTTTTCAAATCTTACATCTGGGACTGAATATAATTTTGCAGACCAATCAGCTCAATTAAACGTAGTTGCTTTTCAAGCCAGTAAGTATGATCTTCTTCTGTATCTGACATTTGCTGACGTAACATGTCACGCGTCACGTAGTCACCCTTCTCTTCACACAGTTTCACGCCTGTTGCCAGTTTTTGACGAACTTCATATTCCAGTTTCAGGTCGGCTTTCAGACAGCTCACCACATCTTCACCGATTTCTACCTCATCACGGGTCATGTTCGGTGTACCTTCCAGGAACAGAACACGGCGAATAATCGCATCCGCATGCTGTGCTTCTTCCTGCATTTCATGATCAATACGTTCAAAAATTTTGGTCAGGCCCCAATCTTCGTACATACGAGAGTGGATCAGGTATTGGTCGCGAGCAGCCAGTTCGCCACCGATCAACATATTCAAATAATCTACGACTTCTGGATTACCACGCATTTTTATAACTCCCTACCTTTATGAACTTATTATGGAGAAAATCTTCTGGATTTGCAAAATAAAATTTACGTAAATATATGATTTTTAAATAATTAAAATGAGAAGTACTTTCATTTACAGTTTTAGTTGAATAAATTCCCATTTATAAAACAATACCTTGCACTCAGTACTCAGCTTAGATGAACAAGATCAAAGTACTTTTATAATGTATTGGTTTTTTGTAACTAGATTCAAAATCATTGTGGCCTATATTCATTGAACTGCATGCGTATCAAATCAGAAACGCTGAGTGTATCGGCATCAAGTTATCATATAAGCAAAATTGAGCTTATTCATTGGTATAAACAAGCCAAATCTTCGTCATGCACCGACAAGCTCACTCATCCTCAGATGAAAATAAGCTTAAGCTGAAGTCCAACGTGCATTTCTCCATGCT
>NZ_DEZM01000223.1:0-20203 GCF_002364825.1 Acinetobacter sp. UBA3132
TCATAATCTCTTAATGATCTTACTTAAAACCTCGTCAGTTTTAAGCTCCAACCCAATCACTTAACCTTTCGTTTCATGCATTGCGTTGGTGTGCTGCGTATTCTATACAGTTTCACAATGAGCGCAAGTGCTTTTCATAAAAATATATGAAAATATAATTTGGTCGTTCATTTTTTACTCTGAATGCGTATTTTTAGCAGCTTTAGGTGCGTAAATCCATCATTCTGGCCTGAAATATATTTTCAAAGTGTAACGTTTAGCTATCAAACTGAAAAAGATCGGTATAAACCGATCTTTTTCATGTTTTTTTTAATTCCCTTGCTCTGCTAGCCATAACATAAACTTCCGACGCTCTTCTTTAGATGCTTGTTGCCAAAGCTGAATCAGCTTTTGGTCAGTAGAAGTTTTTATTACTGTTTCAGCTGAATTTAGATTCGCTACCACTGGTGATGCCACTGCCTGTGCATAAACAGGCGCTGGCTGATTTGCAGGAGCAACTGTTTTAGTTGTCAAGTCTAGTGCTTTACCTAATACACTTTTACCCAATAATGGTTTGGTTTCACTATTTGCGCCTGACTGTTGTACCAACAATTGATTTCTGGCGTCATATAAACCAATGATCGGTTGGTCTTTATATTTTTGTGCAGTATCAAAATCTTTAGGTGCATTAATCAAAGCCAAACGATAACTTTCGCCATCTTTTAATTCAGGTGTTTTAACTGTTACTACATCCGATTTTAAAATGTCATGGCTGTTATCATTATGCTGGAAGAATTCAATATAACGTACACTAATTCTATTTGAACCCGGATCTAGCTTATAAGTCTGTTTTTTACGGATTAATCCACTATTCACTTCTCGCTCATTCACCCCGACAATCTTGATTTCTTCTGGTGCCGTCAAGGTCACTGCTGAAAAAACAGAAGTACTTCCCATTAAAGTCGCAACTGCGATCATAATACGTAAATTCATTCGCTTCTTTTTCCTGATTATTTAAGTCTGCTTGCACTATGCCAAGTATACGTGACAATTTTATGATAAATCACTTAGACAAATAGCCAAGACTTTAAGCATATATCCATATATCCATCTGATTCATTCAGCTAAGCACTTGGTCTTGAATGAATACAAAATAAAAAAGGAGCACCGAAGCACTCCTTTTTTATTATTTAACTCAATTAATTAAAAGTTTTAAAACGCTCTGCATCATCCATAAAGGTTTTTTCACCTGCTGGTGCTTCGATCGAACCAAACACAAGTTGGGCACGTAGCTTCCAGTTTGAAGGCACATCAAAAGCAATCGCAACTTCATCATCAATGATCGGATTATAGTGCTGCAAAGAGGCACCAATATTTTTCTCCGCCAGCGCTGTCCAAGTGGCAAATTGGGCAATTGCTGAAGAATGCTCTGACCATACCGGGAAATTATCTGCATATAATGGGAATTGTGCTTGCAGCCCTTTCACTATTTCCTGATCTTCATAAAATAAGGCTGTACCATAACCCGCTGCAAAACTGTTAATTTTATTATTTGTTCCTTCAAAGGCATCAGCTGGAACAATTTTCTTTAAAGTATCACGAACAATATTCCAGAAATTTTGATGCGATTCACCAAACAGGATCACCACACGAGAAGTTTGCGAGTTAAAAGAAGATGGGCTATGACGTACCGCTTCCTTAATTGTATTTTCAACTTCTGTCTGATCTAGGCTTACATTATTACCAATTGCATAAATGCTGCGACGTTGTTTGATCTGATCTAAAAATGCCATGAAGAACCTCTTGTATATCTTGTCTTGTTCAAAGTTGATAAAGAAAGATTAATCTTTTTATCACCCAAAAACAGGCATATATAAAAAACGTAGTGTTTTATTTATAGAACAATAAGAGGATTTTTAATGTTTAATATTTGTATTGAACCCACTGGCAAACATTTCCAGCGGGTTCTTGGTCTTTATGATTTTAGGTAAATATGCGGAAGCGATCCTGAAAGTTAGGATCTGGACGGGCTTCTGCAGGCTGCTCAATAGAACCAAAACAAAGCTGGGCACGTAGCAGCCAGTTTTCATCTATTTTAAAATGTGCTGCAACTGCCTGATCCACCATTGGATTGTAGTGCTGTAAGGATGCTCCTAATCCTGAATCTGCAAGTGCTGTCCAGACAGCAAACTGCGCCATACCCGAAGTTTGCTCAGACCAGACCGGGAAATCTTCAGCGCTCATTGGCATTTTCTTTTGCAACTGCTGAATAATTGTCTGATCTTCATAAAATAGAACTGTTCCAAAGGCAGCAGCACATTGATCAAGCTTGATTTCAATTCCTTCGAATACCTGAACAGGCATTTCCTGACGTTTGACCTCTTTCACGATTTCCCAGAATTTATAATGTGAATCACCAAACAAAATCACGATTCGTGCACTTTGTGAATTGAATGCTGAAGGACAACTACATACCGCAGCTTGGATCAGTTCAGCAATATACGCCTGGCTATAATGAACTCGTCTTCCCAAAGCATAAATACTACGGCGCTTTTTCAGCTGATCAATAAAAGTCAGCTCATCTCCCTGTACAGTTTTGCTTTTTTTTGAAAATTTAAAATCTTTCGTCAGGTCTGCCGTGAGTACATGCCCAATCTTATTTAATAACGCCATTTACACTTTCCCCCAATCAACACATGCCTACCAATAGGTGGACTTGTTTATTGTAAAGGTTTTGACTAATAAGGCTTATGACATAAGCTTTCAAGCCTGTTGCTTTTTACAGCAAATAATCAATCTAAAAACAAAAAACTCCGCGCTAAGCGGAGTTTGTGTGACTTATTACACGATTATTTATTTTCAGTTTCAAACAATGCAGCAACAAATGATTTGGCAGAGAATGGACGAAGATCGTCAATTTTCTCACCTACACCAATAAAGCGGATTGGAACATGGGTACGACTGGCAATGTTAAATAGCACCCCACCTTTAGCAGTACCATCTAATTTAGTAATGGTAATACCAGTCAGACCAACCGCTTCATCAAACATCTCTACCTGATTAATGGCATTCTGACCCGTACCAGCATCTACAACCAGCATCACTTCATGCGGTGCAGTTGCATCAATCTTCTGCATTACACGTTTCACTTTGGTCAACTCTTGCATCAGATGGCTCTTGTTATGCAAACGGCCTGCTGTATCAGCGATCAGGACATCTACACCTTTGGCACGTGCACTTTCAAAAGCATCAAAAATGACAGAAGCAGAATCGGCACCATGACCCTGAGCAACTACGGCGATATTATTACGCTCACCCCAGATTTGCAGTTGTTCAGTTGCCGCAGCACGGAAGGTATCCCCCGCTGCCAGCATGACTTTTTTGCCTTCGCCTTGTAAACGTTTTGCCAGCTTACCAATGGTTGTGGTTTTACCTACACCGTTTACACCGACAACCAAAATTACATAAGGGCTTTTGTTCGGGTCAATATGTAACGGTTTTACACGCGGTGCCAATAAAGCCACCAGTTCTTCCTGAAGCGCTTTATATAATGAATGAGAGTAAATCAGGTCTCCACGTGCTGTACGTTCTGTCAGATTGGCAATAATGGTCTTGGTTGCATCTACACCAATATCTGCAACCAATAATTGCTCTTCTACTTCTTCTAGTAATTCGTCATCAATTTCTTTGCCACCGATGAGGATATTGACCATACCATCTGCAAAGTTTTTGCGGGTCTTGGTTAAACCTTCCTTCATACGGCTAAAGAAACCGCCTTTAGGAGCAGATTCTTCACTCGGTATTTCTGTTGCGGCAGGCGCTGAAACAACGGCTTGTTCGCGTGGCGTTTCTATAATTGGCACATTGACCGCAGGTAAACTCGGTAATGTGACATCGTCATCTCCGATATCAGCATCAATCAAAAATTTGTTTTGCTCATTAGATTGCTGTTGCATGCCGAATCCTTGAAAAGCATTGCGTTAAAAAATGGGATTCTACCATAAGTTATAAGGTTTTAGCTTTAGATTAAAATTCCATTTCTACTACACCAAAAAGCAACAGCACCGGTTTGCTTTCGATTGCACAATTCTTAAAATGGCTTATAAATACATCTGCTTATTTTGGAATATCCAGTGTTCAAATCACTTATTTTTATACACGCTCGTCCAATCCAGTTTAAGCGATACATGTATTCGCTTGGTACAATACTGATATGCTTAAGCAGTAGTCAGCTTCAGGCACAAACTATAGAAAAATCCAAATCTGAACTGACGCGTAGTACCTTTGAAACTACCCTGAAAAATGGTCTAAAAGTCATTATCCGGGAAGACCACCGTGCACCGATGGTCATGACCCAGATCTGGTATAAAGTCGGCAGTGCGGATGAATCCGGCAACACTCTGGGTATATCACATGTGCTGGAACATATGATGTTCAAGGGCACCAGCAAAGTTCCAAATGATGAATTTACACGGCTTAGCCGGATTTATGGGGGCAGTATTAATGCTGCAACCTTTACCAATTACACCAATTATTATCAGCTTTATCCCAAGGCCTACTTCCCGATGGCGCTCGAACTCGAAGCTGACCGTATGAGTAATCTGCTGCTACGCCAACAGGATTTTGAGCCAGAAATCAAAGTGGTTATGGAAGAGCGCCGCCAGCGCACCGAGGACAATCCTCGTTCACGTGCCTTTGAACGTTTTAAATGGATCAGTTATCCCACCAGCCATTATCGCCAACCGGTGATTGGTCATATGAAAACCCTGAACAATATCCAGCTGAACGATGTAAAGCAGTGGTACAAGACCTGGTATACGCCGAACAATGCGATTCTGGTAATTGTTGGTGATGTAGAGTCTGAACAAGCGCTGTTACAAGTACAGAAATACTTTGCTGACACACCTTCACGTGTCACACCCCAACGCAATGATGTACATGAGTTTGAACACTTGGGCTATCGTCACATGGAAATCAATACCGATGTGCAAGTGCCCAACCTGTACATGACCTGGAATGTCAAATCACTGGCTTCCGCAATCAATCCGCAGGATGCTTATGCCCTGACAATTATCCGGAGTTTGCTGGACAGTGGTATTTCCTCAAGGCTGCAAGATCGCTTGGTACGAGACCGCAAACTACTGACTTCTGTCAGTGTGTCGTATGATCCGTATAACCGTGGTGACAGCCTGTTTAGTATTTCTGCATTACCTGCAAATGGCGTCAGTTTTGAAGATGCGCAAAAAGCCATTCAGGCAGAAGTTGATGCATTAAAAACCGAAGATATTCCCAAGCATGAACTTGAACGCATCACTACCCGCTTTGTTTCCAACCTTATTTATAACCAGGATAATATTGCTGGTCAGGCTAAAATGATCGGCAATCTGGAAGTGAACGGCTTAAGTTACCGACTGATGGATGAACTTCCTAAATACTATGAAAATGTCAGTATGAGTGATATTCAGCGTGTCGCAAATACCTATTTTATTCGTAAAAATCTCAGCACTTTATACCTCGCACCGGAAACAAAAGCACAATGATGATCAAGTTCAAGTCTGCATGTTCGAATAGTTTATTAATTGCTGCGTTGAACTGTGCTTCTATGGTCTGGGCTGAAAGTGTTCAAAATACAGAAGTTATACCGGAAGATAATCTCACTCAGTTGCAATCTATTCCCTTGCTACAAAGCTTAAAGAATCTGAAGAATGAAAGACAGTTTCATGCACCTTATGTACATGAGCTGAATAATCGCTACAAAATACGTACGCTGTTTGTCGAAACCAAAGATCTGCCGATGGTCGATATTCAACTAACATTTAATGCTGGTGCAGCACGGGATGAGGAAATTCAGAAGGGTTTGTTTGGTTTGTCCAGTATGGCAGCCAAACTGATCCGGGAAGGAACCGATACATATACTGCGCGGGAAATTGCGTCTGTTTTTGATCAAAGTGGCGCACAATTTAGTGCTCAGGCGTATCGGGATATGTTTGTCATCCGCCTACGTGTAATGTCTGATCCGAAAAAACTGGAACCCGCACTGGCAATGATGATGGAAGTACTTAAACATGCTTCCTTTAAAAATCAGAGCATCAGCTTGGCTGTTAGCAACACCAACGTTGGTCAAAAACAGCTACAGGAAAATCCAGGCCGCTTAATGGATATCCGCTTTTATAGAACCCTATATGGTCAGCATCCTTACGCACAGCCAATCACAGGCACCATTGGCGGCACTCAAAAAGTAAATCCTGAACATTTAAAGAAGTTCCGTGATCAGTTTCTGGTTGCGCAAAATATGAATATTGCGATTACCGGAAAACTTAGCCCCAAAGAGGCCTTAGACCTGTCAGAACGCATTGCAGGAAATTTCAAGCAAGGCACACGAGCAAAGTTATTGCCTGATCCACAGCTAAAAAATGATATTGAGGTAATCCATATTCCCTATAACTCAAGTCAGGCTCATGTAATGTTCGGGCATATCGGACCCAGTCGCTTTAACAAAGATAGGCTGGCTTTAGAAGTTGCGAATCGTATATTTGGTGGTAGTGGCTTTAATGCGGTATTGATGCAGGAGTTAAGAATCAAGCGTGGCTTTACTTATGCTGCTTACAGCACTTTTAGCTTTACTCAGGCACCGGGTGTATTCAGTTTCCGCTATGCGACCCGTCAAGACCAGCTATTAGACAGTATTCAGGTCGCGCATCAGGCATTGATCAACTTTGTAAATCAGCCGATAAATACTAAACGACTGGAAGAAACCAAATCTGGCATGTTAAGGGCATTTCCAAATAACTACAGTAGCAATGCCACCATTAACGCCCAGCTCGGAACGATGGGATTCTATGCAGAGCCACGCGATTATCTCGCCACCTATCCAGAACGATTAGCCAAAATCACTGCAAAAGATGTTGAAAATGCAGTACACAAACATCTGCATCCAGACCGTTTAACCGTAGTGGTGGTCAGTCAGACACTGGATAAAGATAAACTAAAAACAGCCTTAAAAGCGAATTTAACAAGTACGGCTACGGCTGAGGAATTAATACTCACACCTTAAATTTTAAGGCTGATCCGCTTTTACTGCAGGTAGCTGATGTGCACGGACTGATTCCTGCTGGTATGCCTGCATCAATTTAAGATATTGTCCACGATAAACCGCTGGCCGCTCAAGCAAGGCTATAGCCATATCTTGCGTTTGTGGTAACTGTTGCTGTATGGAAAGTTGCTGAATTTGTTCAGATTGAACCGTAGTGACAGGACGATAAAGTGCAATACTTGCCAGCACCATAATAAATAAAAAAATAAAAATAAAAACGCTGTTATAAATTTGCTCCAGCGTTAATTTGGACAGAAATATCCTGATTTTTTCTACGTCAATAGCCATACACTACCTCTAATTCAAAGTAGTGTATGGCTGCATTGCAATAAGTTCAAGTAATCAACCGGAAATTCGCCTGATTTGCAGACGGCTTACTTTAGTTGAGTATTGTCTATTCTATTTAAATAAAGCGATAAAAACGGTACTTCCCAGCATACCCGCAGTAATTGCCAGAATCAGGAAGATAGCAAACTTGCTCAGCCCAGACTCTGCACTGGCTGGGTGCAGGCGGTCGGGATCGGCAAGACGTACCAGTTCTGAATTATAAAGTTTGTAGAATTGTTCACGCTGATTCTCGTCTAGCTGACGGGTAAAATCATAGACTGCTTTACGCTGTGCCAGACTATACTCCCCTAGATGGATTTCTTTATGGAAAATAGCTGCATCTAATTTTTTCCGGTGCAGTTGCGCCAATGCCATTACTTGGCCAGCCGTCGGGGGAATATCAAAATCAATTCCATCTAATGTGTGCGACATGTTATTCTCCTTGTTGTTAGCTTAATAGTTACTTCTTATAGTAATAAAAAATATATTTGATGATAGTTTAATCATGTAAACTACATAACAAAAATAAAATTCGATGAAATAATTGACTTTTCACCCATTCTGTAATATTAGTTTAACATTACTCAGTTATATTTGTAGTTAGACTAAAAAGTCTATCCGTAATCATAATTAAAATTAAGGAGTTTTTATATGATTCAACAATTCTCTCCACATGAACTTGAACATCTGTATGCTGAAGCTGTGAATACAATCCAGTCACAAATGAATTTTTCAGATGCTGTCAAACAACTTGAAGATGCTGCACGTGCAGGCCATGGTAAAGCGGCGCTTTTTTTAGCTGAACTTTATTATCAAGGTTTCCGTGTCGAGCGGGACTCAATGAAAGCCCAATACTGGCAAAACATGGCCACCATGCAAGCCTAAAAAAACGTCACCCCGGTGGCGTTTTTTTTATAGTTACAATATTACTTATACATGATGAAGCATTAACATAACGATTTCTTGCAAAGCTGAAACAGTAATTTCATATAGTTTTCTTACAATGACAGCGTTGTTCTACGATAGCTTGATCATAATGAAAATGCCAAATATTAAAGATATCCAACCACTGCCTAAGGACCTTGCGGTCAAAATCACCATCCTGAAATCGATGATGTACTGCGGGGTACTTTGGGGACTGTTTCATGAAGGCTGGGGCATGATGCGCGATCAGGATGAAACCCTGTTCCCGTTCTGGCTTAATTCATCTCATGCGGCAAATTATGCCAAAAAGAACTGGCCAAATTATACTCCGCGCAAAATAACGCCTGAGGATTTTGAGCGGGCACTGTTACCCACCTTACATCGTCTGAATGTCACTCCTGTTCTGGTACGTGGCAGTGGCAAACAGATTAAGCTGACAATTGGACAGGTGCGTCATTTCTTTTTTTCAGGACAAGGGCTGCACTTCGCTGCATAACATGTTATTTATAGAGTCAGTACAGCAATTACCTGAAGATAAACAGCTTAAACTTCAGGATAAATAATAACAGCTAAGGACTTAATAATGACGAATGTAGCGCAAGTACTCAAAGACAAGCCCTCTCAGGAAATCTATACCATTCATCCAGAAGCAACGGTTCTTGAAGCCATTACTTTAATGGCAGATAAAGACATCGGTGCGATTGTAGTGGTCGAAGAAGATAAAGTGGTCGGTATTCTTTCCGAGCGTGATTACACTCGAAAGATTGTGCTGATGGAACGTACTTCCTTTGATACGACTGTCAGCCAGATCATGACTTCTAATGTAATCACGGTAGATTGCCACACTTCTGTGCCGGACTGTCTCAGCTTAATGACCAATAAACATTTGCGTCATTTACCAGTAGTAGAAGCAGGAAAACTGGTGGGATTGGCTTCAATTGGTGACTTGGTTAAAGCGGCCATGAATGATCAGCAAATTTTGATTGATCAACTACAACAATATATTTCGGGTTAAATATTAATTCAAAAAGCCATTTTGTAATGACATTAGATTGACAAAGAAATGATAGAAATAAAAAACTGCTCAATTTGAGCGGTTTTTTATTTACAGCTATAGTTAGATTAGTTGAGACCTAACTTTTCAGCCACATAGTCAGAATCTTTATCACCACGACCTGATAAATTCACAACAATTTTCATATCTTCTGGCAATTTACCTGCTTCACGAATCGCCCAAGCCACCGCATGTGAACTTTCCAACGCAGGCACAATACCTTCTACACGTGATAAAGTCATAAAGGCATCCAGACATTCCTGATCTGTTGCCGTCGTATATTCCACACGACCCAAATCTTTAAGCAGACTATGCTGCGGACCGACACCCGGATAATCCAGACCAGACGCAATTGAATGCACTGGTAAAGGCTCACCCTGCTCATCTTCTAATACATAACATGCCATACCATGAATCTGGCTGGGCTTACCTAAAGTCAGCGTTGCAGAGTGTTTGTCAGTATCCAGACCATGACCTGCCGGCTCCACACCCACCAGTTTTACTTCTGGTTCATTTAAAAACGCGGTGAATGCGCCCACCGCATTGGAACCGCCCCCTACACAAGCTACGATAAAATCCGGGTTTGCACCAAAACGATCATTACTTTGCACCTTGATTTCATCCCCAATGATCGACTGGAAATCACGCACCATCATTGGAAATGGATGCGGCCCTACTACCGAGCCGATTGCATAGATGTAGTTTTTCGGGTCTTTTAAATATTCTTCAAAGGCACTATCTACCGCATCTTTCAAGGTAGCTGTACCACGAGTGACTGAAATCAGTTTGGCACCGAGAATTTTCATTTTCACCACGTTCGGGTGTTCTTTTTCGATATCCACCTGCCCCATATGAATTTCACATGGAATACCAACCAATGCACACGCCGTTGCCAAAGCAACACCATGTTGTCCGGCACCTGTTTCAGCAATCACTTTGGCTTTACCCATGTATTTTGCTAACAGTGCTTCACCCAGACAGTGATTGATTTTGTGCGCACCTGTGTGGTTTAGATCTTCACGTTTTAAGTAGATCTGCGCCCCACCGAGTTGATCAGATAGACGTTTGGCATGAAATAATGGACTCGGACGACCAACATAGTTTGCAAACAGGTCTTTTAATTCATTCTGAAACTCAGCAGTTTGACGAATTTCCTGATAAGCAACATTAATATCATCCATTGCCTGTTTTAGATCTGGCGGAATAAACTGACCGCCGTAGTTCCCAAAAAAACCCTCTTCATTTGGCAATGCAATACCATTAATTTGATGATCCATAGCGATCCTTAACAATCTGGACTAAATTTATAAAAACTACTTTATATTAAAATGTTTTGTTTTAAAGGACTAATAACTATAAATAAAGTCATCAATAGATAAATGGAATCAGCGCGCCAGATATTTGGTCATATCTTCAATGCCTTTTAGGGTCATTGGATACATATGCTTTTCAAAGATCTGCTGAATCAATCCGATGGTCTGCGTATAGTGCCAGTAACGCTCTTCTTCCGGATTTAACCAGGCCGTTTTTTCAAAATGCTGACGCAGACGCTGTAACCAGACCTGTCCTGCTTCATCATTCATATATTCCACCGAGCCTCCCACTGAATGCAGCTCATATGGCGCCATACTGGCATCACCAACCACGATTACCCGATAATCGCGACCATAAGTATTCAGCAGATCCCAGGTATTCATACGGGTACTGGAACGACGAAAATTATCTTTCCAGACATAGTCATACAGACAGTTATGGAAATAAAAATATTCCAAAGTCTTGAACTCGGTTTTGGCAGCACTAAACAGTTTCTCACACTGGGCAATGTGTGCATCCATGGAGCCGCCAACATCAAATAGCATAAGCACTTTGATGCGATTACGGCGTTCCGGCACCAATTGCACATCCAGAATGCCCTGCTTGGCTGTTTCACGAATGGTACTGTCAATATCCAGTTCTTCAGCAGCACCCTGACGGGCAAACTTACGCAGGCGACGCAGTGCCAACTGCATCTGACGGCTACCCAAAATTTGGTCATCATCCAGATTACGGTATTGACGCTGTTCCCAGACTTTGACTGCCGAACGCTTACGCCCCGGCCCGCCAATACGCACACCTTCAGGATGATCGCCATAGGCACCAAAAGGTGAAGTGCCGCCAGTACCAATCATTTTGTTGCCGCCCTGATGTTTTTTATGCTGTTCACGCAAGCGCTCTTCCAGCATTTTCATCAATTCTTCTAGTGAACCGGCTTTTTTCAGCTCTTCACGCTGTTCTGGTGTCAGATGCTTTTCCAATAGTTCCAGATCAAACCAGTCTTTGGGCAGCTTATGCACCTGATTCAGCAATTCATCCAGATCGAAAGTGGCGATCCCATCAAAATAGTCTTTCATGGCACGATCGAACTTATCGAAATAGCGCTCGTCTTTGACCATGACGGTTTTGGCCAGCTGATAGAACTCGTCCTGATCGGCAAAAACAATACCTTCAGCAACTGCCTGATTCAGGTCAATCAGCTCACGGGTAGATACCGGTACACCGTATTTGCGCAAGGTATAAAACAGTCGCACGAACATGCGTGTTTCTCCCTTAACGGCGTGACATGAATGCTAGGCGTTCAAGCAACTGGACATCCTGCTCGTTTTTGATCAGTGCACCATACAGCGGTGGAATGGCTTTAGATTTATCGGCATTACGCAATACATCTTCTGGCATATCATCTGCCATTAACAGGCTTAACCAGTCAATTAATTCGGAAGTTGAGGGTGGTTTTTTCAGACCCGGAACCTGACGTAATTTAAAGAATACTTGCAATGCCTCATTTACCAAGGTTGCTGAAATATTCTCGAAATGCACATCAATGATGTCACGCATGGTTGCTTCATCAGGAAATTCGATGTAATGGAAGAAACAACGGCGCAGGAAAGCATCCGGCAATTCCTTTTCATTATTTGAGGTGATGATGACAATTGGACGCTGTTTTGCAGTAATAGTTTCGCCTGTTTCATACACAAAGAACGACATCTTATCGAGTTCATGTAACAGGTCATTTGGGAATTCAATATCTGCCTTGTCGATTTCATCAATCAGCAATACACAGCGCTCTTCACTGCTAAATGCTTCCCACAGTTTTCCTGGCTTGATGTAGTTTTTGATGTCATAGACACGGTCATCACCCAATTGACTGTCACGCAGACGCGATACTGCATCATATTCGTAAAGGCCTTGCTGGGCTTTGGTGGTGGACTTGATGTGCCAGGTGATGAGTTTCATTCCCAGGCTTTCAGCCACCTGTTCTGCCAGCAGGGTTTTACCTGTACCCGGTTCACCTTTGACCAGCAGCGGTTTTTGTAAACTGCGTGCGGCTTTGACAGCCAATTTTAAACTATCAGTTGCAATATACTGACTTGTACCAGAAAACTGTTGATGATCCACAGACATGATTTAACCTTATTTTTTTATTTACAGTGGTGAAGTTTTTTTGTTTACAGCAATCTTTGCTTTATTTGTTACATAGCTTGACCAGCAATAGCCGATCAGTGAAGCAATACCAATCACAAACAGAATGAGTGAGGCATTGATCCAGACCAGTTCTTGTTCCTTGGTCAATACACCAAATATCAGTCCGAAAATCGCCGGGGCCAATGAGGCATTCGGACCTTCGGATACTGTCGGCGTTAGCAGGATGGCAAACACTAAAATCCAGAGAAAGCCACCTGCCGGTTTTGGCAGGCGCTTAGTCACGCCATACCAGCACAACAGTGCAATTATACTGCCAATCAGGTATACCGCGATGGCAATCGATTCTTCAGGAATTGAATCTAATACAGTTACATAACCATTCATTTCACAACTCCTGAATAAATATTAAGCACCACGAAGACCTTCTGGTTCTACAGCATTCGGGTTAATCAAACCTTCAGGCGGCATTTGCAGGAAGAAACCACGGGTTTCAATCGAGTCGATCACGTGCAGCACATTAGCACGTGCCAGCTTGCGGGTTTCACTCAGTTCAAGATGCATGACAAAAGTCGCACGACCAAATGCTACGCGGACAGCTTCGCCCAGTACGTGAAGTGGATCGAAAGTTTCAGCTTCATTTTCTTCAGCTGGACGAGCCACATAAAGGTACATTTCATCCTTTTTGCTCGATTTGTAGATAGACACTTGCATGATTTTGATTTAGACAACAATTTAGAAAAATCAGTAGCAAGGATACCTTAAAACGTCACCTGAGGCATTAGCCATAATTAACGCATCAGTCGTGATTTTGTATAATTGCTCTTTCTTTAATCAGTTTTGTAATTAAGTTTCTATCCAGGCTTTAGTCGACAACTTTCATCTGTCTAGAAAGATAGGATTCATCCTGACGTAGCAGCTCAACCAGTGGCTTGGTCAGATGATCATAACGCCAGCCAAGTAAAAATTCCGGCAAATCCTGTTCATCATTGTGGAAAACAACATGCTGGTACAACGCATTCATCCATTTTTTGCGCATCAGGACTTCTTTCGGGATAGAAGTTTCATCTACAACATTTTGAATGATGGCATCAACTTTTGTACCGACTTCACTTGAAGAATGACGGATTGGACGTGCCAGACGTAATGGCCACTCGGATTGATCTGGCAAGAATTTCAGCAGGTCCAGAATCATCTTGCCATGATCACGAATAATATTGGCACGCAGATCTTTCACAGTGCTGAGCTGGAACATATTCTTAGGGTTCTTCTCCACCAGATTAATCATAGCCGAGTTTTTCATGATGAAACTGCGCGGAATATTCAGCGCCTTGGCAATCTGCTCACGCCATACTGCAAGCTGCTGTAGCTGCATCAGCTGACGGCGTGAATGACGATAGTTGCCAACATCCTGATATAACAAGGCCGTTGGTGTTTCCTCGCCAATTTCCCGGGTCATGAAGCGACAATCTTCCAGTGCCAAGTCTAACAGGTGCTTTTGTTTCAACTCCTGCTTGATCTGATCACCTAAGTGCACCAGATAATGCACATCATTGGCTGCATACAACAATTGTTCATGACTTAAAGGACGTGCCAACCAGTTTGAACGGGTTTGATCTTTTTCAATTTCCACATCCAGCATCTGCTTCAAGGCATTCTGATAGCTGACCTGTAAACCATGCCCCAGAAACGCCATCCCTACTTGGGTATCAAAAACATTACTCAGAGATTTTTGCTGGGTATAGTGATAGATCAGATCAATGTCTTCTCCACAGGCATGGAAAATGTTCTGTTGTGCTGCAAAGAGACGCTTGAAGAACTCGGTCAGATCCAGGGTCGTACCGTCGAGCAGATAGACATTGCCACAGACATTAATCTGGAACACACCAAGTTTCGGCCATAAAGTATCGACCTTGATGAACTCTGTATCCAAAGCATAAACCGAGCTTTGATCCATTTGTGCGAGTACTTGATCGAGTCCAGCTTGATCTTGAATAAATTGAAACATAAATGACTGAATCAGCGTGATGTGGATGTCCGAATATAGTTATCTTAACTGATATTTATAATATTTATGATAAAAAAATAAACATTTAGCTATAAAATTTCGAAATAACAATATCGATAAATTAAATGAATATTCTCGTATTTTTTCTAACTTGTTCTTCTTTTTAGTAAAACGCATGCAGAGAAACAGGTTTATTTCATCCGCATGCGGTTATGTACAGCTTGGCTTAAGGTATGACTGTCTACATATTCCAGTTCACCACCTTGTGGTACACCCTGGGCAATCCGGGTAATCTGAATCGGTAAATGCTTGCTGGCTTCCATGAGGTAGTGCGCAGTCGCCTGTCCTTCTACAGTTGCATTCGTAGCCAGAATCACTTCACGAATCTGACCTCTATTTAAACGCTCCAGTAGATATGGAATCCCAATTTCTTCAGGCCCAATTCCATCTAGTGGTGACAAATGTCCACCCAATACATGGTATTTACCACGAAAACTGCCACTCTGCTCAATAGCCATCACATCCGCTGGTGATTCCACCACACAAAGCAGCTCATCATCACGTTCAGTTGAGGTGCAAATATTACAGACTTCATCTTCAGTGAGTGAATGACAGATTGAACATTCATGAATATGGTTGGTTGCTTCAGTCAATGCATGTGCCAGACCAATCGCACCTTCACGGTTTTTCATGATCAGATGCAATGCCATACGCTGGGCCGATTTCGGCCCAACGCTTGGCAAGATGCGTAATGCTTGAACCAGTTGATCAAAACGATCACTAAACATTGCGCAAATTTCCTTAGAACAGGCCAGCCAGACCTGGAGGTAAGCCCATGCCCTGGTTTGCAGACTTCATACGTTCTTCTGAAATTGCTTCAGCTTGGCGTGCCGCATCATTCATTGCAGCCGCGATCAGATCTTCAATCATATCCGGATCATCCTGTAGAAGTTCTGGATCGATCTGAATGCGTTTTACCACATTACGTGCAGTCATCGTTACTTTTACCAGACCACCGCCTGCTTCAGCATGAACCTCTACCAGCGCAAGCTCTTCTTTGGCTTTTTTCAGGTTGGTTTCTACTTCCTTTTGCATGCGCTGAGCTTGCTGCATCAACATATTAATGTTCATAAAAATCTCCGAACATAAATTTATAAAAATTAGATTAAATCTAAACCGCGTGTAATGTCACGGATAATATCATCAATATCTTCCAAACCAACAGAAACACGAATTAAACCTTCACGAATACCTGCGGCTTCTTTTGCTTCAGGTGAAAGTTTGCCATGCGTTGTCGTTGCCGGGTGAGTAATCGTTGATTTCGCATCACCCAGGTTACCCGTGATGGAAATAAACTGAGTATTGTCGATGACTTTCCAGGCACCTTCACGACCACCTTTCACTTCAAATGATACGATACCACCGAAGCCGGTTTGCTGCTTTGCCGCCAGTTCATGACCTACATGCTCAGGCAGACCTGCGTAGTACACTTTTTCTACTTTTGGATGTGCATTTAAGTATTCAGCGAGTTTCTGTGCACTTGCGGAGTGTTCACGCATACGCAGACGTAAGGTTTCCAGACCTTTTAGGAACACCCAGGCATTGAACGGACTCATAGATGGACCTGTGGTACGCACATAACCGAAGATTTCTTCAAGCAATTTGTGATTACCGACAACTGCACCACCCAATGCACGACCCTGACCATCCAGGTACTTCGTAGCTGAATATACAACGAGGTCAGCACCAAATTTGATTGGTTGTTGTAATACAGGTGTACAGAAGCTGTTATCAATTGCCAGTAATGCATCATGAGCATGTGCAAGATCTGAAAGCGCCTGAATATCAGCCACTTCAGCCAGTGGGTTAGATGGAGATTCTACAAAGAACATTTTCGTTTCGGGCTTGATTGCATTTTTCCAGGCATCGACATCAGTCAGGTCCACAAAATCGACTGCCACACCGAACTTGCCTACATACTTTTCAAACAGAGAAACCGTAGAACCAAATACTGCACGTGAACAGATCACATGGTCACCTGCTTTCAGGAAGGCCATTGCCACTGCCATAATCGCAGCCATACCCGAACTGGTCGCTACGGCGCGCTCAGCACCTTCAAGCGCAGCCAGACGTTTTTCAAACATTGCTACCGTAGGATTGGTAAAGCGTGAGTAAATATTGCCAGGTTCCTGACCTGAGAATTTTGCTGCCGCTTCAGCCGCATTTTCATAGACGAAAGAAGATGTCAGGAAGATCGGTTCTCCGTGTTCACCCTCAAAGCTACGTGTATGACCTGTACGGATGGCTAAAGTATCTAATTGATAATCGTCTTGTTGGCTCATCGCTCTAATTCAGCCCTGGCGGACTGCCTGTTGTAAAAAATTGCCAACATTTTGAGCGCCTATGCTATTTCAGGTCAAGGCATAATAAGCAATTATTGCCTAGACTTCGATCACTCCCTACCGGACACGGACAATTTATCTTTATGATTCAGTTAAAACAAAATCTGCAACGTCAACAGAAAAAACTCAAGCACCTGCGTGCGCGGTTTTTCAACAGCTCCTCACTGGTACTGTCTCAAAAAACCCCGTTTGAGTACATCAAGGAAACTGAATTATATAAAGTCCGGCATTATCCAGCACCTGAAAGAAAGTTTAAGGAACCTTTGGTATTTGTTGCGCCGCTGGCGATTAACATGGGTATTTATGATCTGTATCCCTACCGTTCATTAGTAAAGCATTTCCAGCATAGCGGTTTTGAAGTATACCTGGTGGAATGGAACCGTTTCAGCTTCAAACACAAAGAGCTGAATTTTCTGTCCTTTATCGATCAATCCATTCCAGATGCCATAGAGCATATTTGTGAACATGCAGACAGTCCTTATATTTCCCTGCATGGCTGGAGTATGGCAGGTGTCTTTGTCACCCTATATACTGCGCTACACTCTCCAGAGCATGTGAAAAACCTGATGGTCATGGGCAGTCCAATTGACAGCTATGCCTCTGGCCGCATCGGTAAACTGTTTGAAACCACCAATAAACTGATTTCACAAAATCCAGCCCTGCGAAATACCGTACATAAGGGATTAATCCCCAAACACTATATTCATACTCCAGGTATTTTGAATGCCTTAGGCTTTAAACTGCTGGATCCTGTAGGCTGGTTCAAAAGTCAGAAACAGTTTTTGCTGAATCTAGAAAAACCCGACCATGTCTATGAACACGCCACCATGGGTCATTTCCTGAATAAAATGATCGATTACCCCGGTGGAATCAATCAGGATATGGTGCTGCACCTGTGGTTACAGAATCCTCTTAAAGATGGTTCGATTAATCTGCATGGCAATAAGATTGATTTAAAAAATATTTCCTGCTCACTCATGGTCGGTGCTGGCTTGACGGATCAGATTGTTACCCGAGAAGCTGCAGAACCACTCACCCAGCTGACCAGCAGCAAAGATATTACTTTTACCCTGATTCCAGGTGGACACCTTGGTTTAATGTCAAATCAAAAGACAGCCAACACTTTTTGGCCTAAACTAACCACCTGGCTTGAGCAGCGTTCTACTCGACTAGCGCAATAATTCGAGAGATGCCTTCAAGCTTATAATTTTTAATTAAAAGATTTTGAGGGTTATCATGATTCAATCAGTTGCATTTCTTGGCTTGGGTGCTATGGGCTATCGCATGGCTGCGCATTTACCAAAGCATTTTGACACGGTCTATGTCTGGAACCGTACTGCTGCCAAGGCAGAGCAGCATGCAACTGAATATGGGACACAGGCAGTAAGTCTGGAACAGGCCATCCAGGCAGATGTAATCTTCTCCTGCTTACCCACCAGTGCTGATGTTGAAGCTTTAGTCCAAGGTCTGGAATTAAAAGCAGGCAGTATCTGGGTCGACTGCACCAGTGGTGTACCTGATGCAGCTCGTCGTCTGGAAGAAGCTTTAGCAGATCAAGGCGTGATTTTTCTGGATGCGCCCGTCAGCGGTCAGACGATCGGTGCTGAAAATGGCACTTTAACTGTTATGATTGGTGGTAGTGCAGCAGGTTTTGAACAAGCCCTTCCCGCGATTCAGGCTTTCGGCAAGCTGATCAAGCATGTTGGTGAATCTGGCGCGGGCTTTGCAGTGAAAGCAGTCAATAATATGTTAATGGCTGTAAACCTGTGTGCAGTTGCAGAAGGCTTTATGACGCTGAAAGCGCATGGTGTAAGTTTGAATGAAGCACTGGAATGTATTAATGCATCAAGCGGTAAAAGTAACGTAACTGAGACCGTGATGCCGCAGCGTATTATGAACCGCAGTTTCCCGCTTACCTTTGCATTACCGTTACTTGCCAAAGATACAGGGATTGCGGTAGATCTGGTTCGTGATGCCAAGCTGTCTGCACCATTGCTATCGCTAACCCAGAACCTGATTCAGGCAGCTAACCTTCAGGCAGAAGAAAATAGTGACTTTTCTACTGCAATAAAAATGTATGAATCATGGAGTAAAATTACTATTGAGTAATATATCGCCATTGAATCGTGAGAACAAAACCCAATATTGTGTTTAGGTATAGACACATGACTCAACACCAGAGGAAACCCGCATGAAAAAATTGACTGTTGCGACAGTGATGAGTTTTGCAGCATTGCTAGGGGCTTCAACTTCAGTTTTAGCTTCTGAACAAGAATGCAAAAAACTGAAAAATGATCATGATGTGATTTATGCTTCCAAGGGCTTCTGTTTTAAAGATCCAGATGCCAAAGCAAAGTATGGCAATGACAATTGCTACACAACCAAGCCAAAATTTTCAGAAAAAGAGCAACAACGTCTTGACGCGATCAAAGATCGTCAGAAAGAATTGAACTGTAAATAATTTAATTCAATGACGCTCAAGGAATGCCCTCATGACTTACGATGATCAAAATATTTTTGCACAAATTCTGCGCGGTGAACTGCCTGCAATCAAGGTGTATGAAGACGACCAGGTTCTTGCATTTATGGACATCATGCCTCAGGCAGACGGTCATACTTTGGTCATCCCTAAATCGCCTGCGGTAACGCTACTTGATCTGGATCCTGAAGTGGCTGCATATACCATTCAGATCGTACAAAAGATTGCCAAAGCCATTGAAAAAGGCCTAGGTGTAGAGGGTATCGTGCTGATGCAATTATCAGGTGCCGCAGCGGGTCAGACCGTACCTCATGTACATTTCCATTTGGTTCCTACCTCTTTGCATAATCTGGGCAAACATGCATTGGTCATGGGTGATCAGGAGAAAATCAAGGCGCTAGCTGAAAAAATTAAAGCAGCTTTATAATGCTGGATTAAACCCAAATAGAAATGGAGCTTCGGCTCCATTTTTTTATCTCTG
>NZ_DEZM01000149.1:0-2951 GCF_002364825.1 Acinetobacter sp. UBA3132
AAAATAGCCTAAGCAATTTTAAATGTCTACTATTACTGTGTGGATTTAAAGGCAACTCTACTTAGGGATATATTAAATATTAATTGTTAAAAAAATGTACGAGTTAAAAATAAAATCCTTCATATCTGATGGAAGTATGGTTATCAATCACGATCATTCTAATTTCATGGAGGAAAGAGAAGGGGGAGATGAAAAGTTTTTATGTGAATAAAGCTTAAAGCAATAAAAAAAGCCCAAGTCTAAAATGCTTGGGCTTTCTTGAATTTGGCTCTCCCACCTGGGCTCGAACCAGGGACCTGCGGATTAACAGTCCGTCGCTCTACCGACTGAGCTATGGGAGAATCTGAATGCGATTATAGAGGGATTTTGACAGGGGTCAAGCAAAAACTTCTATATTTATTGCAAATATAGTTTGTCTGATTTTAATTTAGACAATCAAATTTAAAATTCAAAAAAAGCTTGTCAGCGCATAAGCGAATTGCTAAATTGAAAATATAAAGTCGTTTGACCAGATGGTCAAACAGTGTGGATTTAAACCTACTTGCCAGCACAAAAATGGCTAAACCGGAGAAAGCGAATGAATACGCTCACTATCCCTCAAATTTTCGCCCAACTGTCTTTCTATCAAGAAAACTACCTTGATATTATTCAAGATTTTACCCAATATTTTACTCCTGTTCATGGCGCTGAAATCCGTTTATGGCCCTTAGCTGCAAAACAGTTGTATTTGGGTGACTTGTTACAATTGTGGTTTGCAGAAAAATGGCTGGTTGAGAAGGAACGCCAATTTAGCTTTGAAGTATTCCTGAATGCGCCTGAAATACAGCCAAAAGATCTGTTTATTTATGCTATTTCGGGCAATCTCATTACGGGTTCAAATCAGTCTAAAGTTTGGCAGACATCTACTGCACAGACTCAAGAATTAAGTCTGGCGAATGTCTCTAGACATTATTTTGAGTATCAGGCTTTGACTCAACCAAAAGCTGTTCAAGCATCGCAGGCGAAGTGGGGTATGCTTTAAGCCTTTCTTAAACTAGAAGTTTTTAACGAAAAATCATACAGGTGGCTGTTGCATGAGCATAAAGCTTACCATCTTCATCGATAATTTTTCCTTCTGAGATTGCAAGATTTTTGCTGGTATTAGTGAGTTGACCAATAGCCGTCAATGGTCTGTTTTGGGGAGTGGGGCGACACATTTTAATATTGAGATCAATCGTGCCATATCCTGCGTCTGCTTCTAAAACGGTATGAATTGCACAGCCTGTTACGGTGTCCAGTACTGTTGCAGCAAAGCCCCCGTGTACACCGCCTAAAGGATTTAAATGGTGTTGATCTGCCTGCACCTCAAACGTGACCTGACCACTTTCAATTAAAGTAGGTTTCATGGGAATGGTTGTTGCCATAGAAGGCATCGGCAGGTTGCCATTACACATTTCTTGCATAATCTGTAAACCTGATAGATTCTTGATATCCATTGCTTGCTCTTGTTATTTTAGATTTTGGAATGATCTTTAAATTCTAGATGGATGGAGGCTCAGGCATCAATTAAAAATTGTATGATTGGAGTATGCAGGGTTTATACCTTGGCTTAAAAATAAATATAAAAAATAAGTTCAATGAGGAATACTGATGAAAGCAAGATGTTTATGTGGTGCGACTCAGTTTGAAGTACAACTCAGGAATCATGGAGTTGCTGCCTGTCATAGCTCGATGTGTCGCCGCCAAACCGGTGGGCCATTAATGGCTATTGATATCGAAGATATTCATTTTGTCGATCAGCAGTATTTATCTGTTTTTAACTCTTCAGAATGGGCGGAGCGCGGCTTTTGTAGTGTTTGTGGTACTTTAATTTTTTGGCGAACCAAAGATCACTCATTTGCCAATATCAATGTTTTTACATTGGAGGAATTACCTGATGATCTGGATTTTAATCTGGAGATTTATGTGGATCATCAGCCAGCCTTCTATTTATTTAATAATCAAACCCAAAAAATGACTGAAGAAGTCATCGAGATGTTTAATTCGGATCGCTCATAATTTTAGTTTTGAAAGTGCAAAATTTAAGGTTAAATTTAAAGAGAACAAATAAAAAAACCCACGATAAACGCGGGTTTCTTATTTAAAAACTTGAGAAAGTCTCTAAATTATTTAGCAGCTTTTTCAGCTTCGATAGAAGCAATCGCAGCATCTACGCCTTCGATTGAATCAGCAGCTTTCTTGATACGAGCAAGTGCATCAACCAGTACTTCGTCAGCAGTTGCGTAAGAGATACGCATGAAGCCGCCTAGACCAAATGCATCACCAGGAACAACTGCAACACCAGTTTCTTCCAGTAACCAAGCAGAGAATTCTGTGCAAGATTTAAGACCTTTGGCACGAATCAATGGTTTGATGTTTGCATATGCATAGAATGCACCGTCCGCAGGTAGGCAAGAAATACCATTGATATCATTTAAGCCTTTTACAACCAGGTCATGACGACGTTTGAATGCTTCAATCATTGGCTCAAGTACGTCTTGAGGACCATTCAATGCAGCTTCAGCAGCAACTTGCGAAATTGAAGTCGGGTTAGAAGTTGATTGAGACTGGATTTTCTTCATTGCGCCAATCAGTTTCGCAGGACCAGCTGCGTAGCCGATACGCCAGCCTGTCATTGCATAGGCTTTAGACACACCGTTTAATACGATTGTACGGTCATAAAGGTCTGGAGCAACAGTTGCGATATTGTAGAACTCGTCATCCCAACGGATTGGTTCATACATGTCGTCAGATGCAATGAATACTTCTGGGTATTTGCGCAGTACTGCAGCTAAGGCTTCTAGTTCAGCTTTCGTATAGATCATGCCAGTCGGGTTAGAAGGGCTGTTCAATACCACTAGACGAGTTTTGTCAGTGATCGCCGCTTCTAATTGTTCAGGAGTAATTTTGAAACGTTGTTCTTCACCACATTT
>NZ_DEZM01000149.1:3198-6608 GCF_002364825.1 Acinetobacter sp. UBA3132
GCAGGGATGATGACTTCATCACCCTTATTTAACAAGGCAAGTGCCAGGTTAAAGAATGATTGCTTGCCACCACAAGAAACCAGGATCTGGTTTGCTGCATAGTCAAGGTTGTTGTCACGTTTGAATTTGGCAATAATGGCTTTTTTAAGACCTGGCGTACCGTCTACAGCGGTGTATTTGGTGAAACCGTTGTTAATCGCTGCAATTGCTGCATCTTTGATGTGTTGCGGTGTATCAAAATCTGGTTCACCTGCACCCAAGCCAATTACATTATGACCAGCAGCTTTAAGTTCAGCAGCTTTGTTAGTCACAGCAAGCGTTGGGGACGGTTTGATGGCATTTACACGATCAGAGAGACGTACGTCCACGGCGGTATTCCTTCTTATAGGGATTAAAAAATAAAAAGCACAATATCTTAGCCTATATTGGTGCACATTAGGCAAAAGAATTTATAAAACTTTACGGAAAAAGTGTTTTGATAGCCGAAGTTTATCTTGAACTTCGATGTTAAGGCGCAGTAACTGAAGGCTTTCAGGCTAAACTTGAAATCTATAAAATATGTGAAATATAAAATAAAAAAGGCTACCTGTGGGTAACCTTTTTTGTGCGCTTCCTGTAAGGATTATGCCGTAAAACGTGACAAATCTTCTTCAGGGCGGGCAGTCAGGACTTCTACGCCATGTTTTGTTACTAAAAGAGTATGCTCATATTGCGCAGATAATTTGTGATCCTTGGTCACAACCGTCCACTTGTCACCCAGCAATTTGGTTTGCCAAACACCTGCATTGACCATTGGTTCAATCGTAAATGTCATACCTTCTTCTAAGATCATACCGGTATTTGGCTGGCCATAATGCAGCACCTGCGGTTCGTCATGGAAAGTGGTACCGATGCCATGACCGCAGTATTCACGTACTACGCTAAAACGTTCAGATTCCACATATTTTTGGATCGCATGACCGATATCACCCATGGTTGCACCTGGCTTAACTACTGCGATCCCACGATACATCGCTTCTTGAGCGACTTTACATAGGCGGTTCGCCAGAATAGAAGTTTCACCCCCCACGATGTACATCATGTTGGTATCGCCATGAAAACCATCTTTGATGACAGTCACGTCAATATTAAGAATATCGCCTTTTTTCAGGATCTTGCCTTCAGAGGGAATACCGTGACAGACCACATGGTTGACTGATGTACAGATGGTATGCTGGAAAGCAGGACGGCCTGGCGCTGCGCCATAGCCCAGACATGCTGGAATCGCATTCTGTACATTTACAATATAGTCATGACAAATCGTATCCAATTCAAGCGTTGATACACCTGGTTTGATATGCGGTTTGATCATATCCAAAACTTCTGCCGCCAGTCGTCCAGCTACACGCATCTTTTCGATATCTTCAGCGGATTTGATTAAACGACGGGGAGCTTGATAAGTAGTGTTCATGATCTCTAAAAACTTTTGGAAATTTGTGTGCGACTATGGTATAAATAGCCGCCCATTTTATCAAATGCTTTTTCGTGAATATATTTGCGTAGCTTGATGAATGGTGTATTAAAAATCCGCACATATATCGTCACATTACTCTGGGTGCCCGCAAGGGTGGAGAATGCGGATATATGGAGGCCTAACCCAAATCTTTAAGGTAAAGAAAATGGCAGATTACAACGTAAGCATGCGCGACCTTCTACAAGCTGGCGCGCACTTTGGTCACCAAACTCGTTTCTGGAACCCAAAAATGCGTCAATACATCTTTGGCGCGCGTAACAAAATTCACATCATCAACCTTGAGCACACTGTTCCTGCGTTAAATGATGCTTTGAACTTTGCTAACCAATTGGCTAGCAAAAAGAACAAAGTTTTGTTCGTTGGTACTAAACGTGCAGCTTCTGCAATCATCCGTGAGCAAGCTCAACGTGCTGGTCAACCATACGTTGATCACCGTTGGTTAGGTGGTATGTTGACTAACTGGAAAACTCTTCGTCAGTCAATCAACCGTCTAAAAGACCTTCAAACTCAATCTCAAGACGGTACTTTCGCTAAGCTGACTAAACGTGAAGCTCTTGAGCGTACTCGTGAGATGGAAAAACTTGAACGCGGTCTTGGCGGCGTTAAAAACATGGGTGGTTTACCTGACGCACTATTCGTAATCGACGTTGATCACGAAGCAATTGCAATCAAAGAAGCTAAAAACCTTGGTATTCCTGTAATCGGTATCGTTGATACAAACTCTAACCCAGACAACGTAGATTACGTTATTCCGGGTAACGACGATGCGATCCGTGCAGTTACTCTTTATGCTTCTGCTATGGCTGACGCGATTCTTGCTGGTAAAGAATATGCTCAATCACAAGCAAATGCACAAGCTAAAGCAGAAGAAGCTCCAGCTTCTGAGGCTTAATGCGTTAGACGCTAGCTTGTCATTTTTGCGACACGTGATGGTGGCAAAGTAAGCGTCGTGTATGCAGGCGGCCCATGAGAATCCTCTGGGCCGTTTCTGTTCTATAAAGAATTCATTTTCTACCGAATTTAGGAGATAAACATGACTGCAGTTACAGCAAGCATGGTTAAAGAATTGCGTGATCGTACAGGTCTTGCAATGATGGAATGTAAAAAAGCTTTGACAGAAGCTGGTGGTGACATCGAACTTGCGATCGATAACCTGCGTAAATCTGGTCAAGCAAAAGCAGCTAAAAAAGCTGGTAATATTGCTGCTGACGGCGCGATCACGATCGCTCAGGAAGGCAACAAAGCAATTCTTTTAGAAGTAAACTGTCAAACTGACTTCGTTGCTAAAGACGAAAACTTTGCTGGTTTCTCTGCTAAAGTTGCTGCTGCTGCTCTTGCTGCTAACGAAACTGATGTTGCTAAAATCGCTGAACTTAAACTTGAAGATGGTGCTACTGTTGAAGAAGCTCGTATCGCGCTTGTTCAAAAAATCGGTGAAAACATCCAAGTACGTCGTGCGAAAATTGTTGAAGGCGAAAACCTTGCAGTTTATAAACACGGTCTTAAGATCGGTGTTGTTGTGTCTTATACAGGTGACGACGCGACTGGTAAAGGTATTGCAATGCACGTTGCTGCGTTCAACCCGGTTGCAGTTTCTGCTGAACAAGTTCCAGCTGAGCTAATTGCGAAAGAAAAAGAAATCGCTGAAGCGAAAGCACTTGAATCTGGCAAACCAGCAAACATCGTTGAGAAGATGGTTGTAGGTTCTGTTGAGAAATACCTGAACGAAGTTGTTCTTGAGCGTCAACAATACGTTATCGACAACGACAAAAAAGTTGCTGAAATCCTTAAAGCAACTGGTACTACAGTTGCTCAATTTACTCGCTTCGAAGTGGGTGAAGGCATCGAGAAGAAAGCTGAAATGAGCTTTGCTGATGAAGTTGCTGCTGCTCAAGCT
>NZ_DEZM01000089.1:0-10371 GCF_002364825.1 Acinetobacter sp. UBA3132
CGCTAATTTGAGAGAGTTGTGAAACGTATTGCTTCTGTAAGTAGGCCAATTGAGAAATCATGGCCTGGTTTTCACCAGTAAGCGTTAACACACCATTTTGATAGCAGGCAACCTGCCACTGTTCCGGTTGGGGCAACAAAGGTTGAATGAGTTTTGTAAGTTTCTGCCATGCAGCAACTTGTGATGAGAGAAACGAGAAGTTTCCTGTTTTTATGTGTTTTCTTGTTTGTTGAAAAACGTTGACAGGTTCAGACATACATCATTCCTACATGATTATGCCTTAATCTTATGCGCTCTTTTCGGTAGATATCAAGGAAGAGATCACCCAAGGAACTCGATTAAAACAGTTTTAGAGAGGTTTTTTATGCATTTGCGACGTATTTTGTTGGCATTTTCCCTAGCGAGTTCAGCTGCTTCTGTAGCATTCGCAGATTTAGTGGATCTAAATCAGGAAAGTGGATCCGTCGATCGTCTTGAGCAGCTTACACGGACTTTAGCACAGGGCGCTTATACACAATCAGATGATGTTTATATCCCTGCTGAAACCAAATTAAGCGTTCAGCTCCGTGAGAAGCCAGTTGAGCTCAACAATGCAACGATTGAGAAAAAATACGGCGCTTCTAAGTCTACATCTAAATCTTCTTCAAGTTTTTCATCTTCTCCATATTCCTGGTTAGTTGCACATCCTCTGCCAAACCTGAAACGTGTCAGCTCTGACTTTGGTGGGCGTACCATGAATGGTCGCGCTGAAAACCATTCTGGTCTGGATATGTCTGCACCAAGCGGTACACCGATCTATGCGACGGGGCCTGGTATTGTGACCAAGTCAGGTTGGGGTACAGGTTACGGCCAATACGTGGAAATTAATCACGGTAATGGTTACCTGACTCGTTATGCACATGCTTCACGTCTGATTGCACGTGTGGGTGATCGCGTAGAAGCAGGTGAGCACATTGCCAACGTAGGATGTACAGGTCGCTGTACAGGCCCGCATTTACACTATGAAGTAGTAAAAGACGGTCAGCGTAAGAATCCTTCAACTTATCTTGCCATGCTGCCATAAGGCCTGTCAGGTCATTTAAGCTACCCTGTACATAACACCTACAGAAAAAGCACATCCATATTTAAAAGTAATAAATCTCTGGTCTCTTTCTAAAATGAGAGAAACTGGAGATTTATTGCTTTCAGGTCTTAATTTATCACTAAAAAAATATGAGCAATGTATAATTTTGATTCTTTACTGACTCAGATTTGTATCTTTGTGTAATAAATGATCAATAGGTATTTAGCTGCTAAATACCCTGGCATTCGCGCATTCAGCGTGGGCGATACCTGTCACTGCCCTAAATATGATACATATAAACGATTAATGTAGATCTTTAGGAACAGTAGATTATGGCGTTTTATGGCGATACAGACGCGCAAGAAACTCAAGAATGGCAAGACGCTTTTGACTCTGTTTTGCAACACATGGGCACTGAGCGTGCAGCTTTCTTATTAGAGAAACTTTATCAGCGCGCGATTGCTAAGCATGTTCCCATTCAGCGTTTAAATACTCCTTACTTAAACACGATTTCTGTTGAAGAACAACCACCTATGCCGGGTGACCAGGACATGGAGCGCCGTATTCGTGCGCTGATCCGCTGGAATGCACTGGCGATGGTTCTTCGCGCGAACAAAACTGGCGATGATCTAGGTGGCCACTTGGCCAGTTTTGCATCATCCGCAACCTTATATGATGTAGGCTTTAACCACTTCTTCCGTGCCAATAGCGATAGCTTCGGCGGTGACATGATCTATTATCAAGGTCACTGTGCTCCGGGTATCTATGCACGTTCATTTCTGGAAGGCCGTTTAACGGAAGACCATTTAAATAACTTCCGTCGTGAAGTAGATGGCGTTGGCTTACCTTCTTATCCACATCCATATTTGATGCCGGATTACTGGCAATTCCCGACTGTATCGATGGGTCTGGGTCCGATTATGTCGATCTACCAGGCACACATTCAAAAGTATTTGATGAACCGTGGCTTGATCAAGGAAGAAGATCGTAAAGTCTGGGCTTACCTGGGCGATGGTGAGATGGATGAACCAGAAAGTACCGGTGCAATCTCTCTGGCTGGCCGTGAAAAGTTAGATAACCTGATTTGGGTGGTCAACTGTAACCTGCAGCGTCTTGATGGCCCGGTACGTGGTAACGGCAAGATCATCCAGGAACTTGAGTCGCTATTCCGTGGTGCAGGCTGGCGCGTCATTAAAGTCGTTTGGGGCCGTCATTGGGATCCATTGCTTGCCAAAGATGAAACTGGCGCTCTAAAAGCGATTATGGAAGAAGCGGTAGACGGCGATTACCAACGTTACCAAGTAAAAGGTGGTGCTTATACACGTGCGCACTTCTTTGGTAAATACCCAGAAGCTGAAGAGCTGGTTAAAGGTTTAAGTGATGAAGACATCGACAACTTGAACCGCGGTGGTCACGATCCATTCAAAGTATATGCAGCCTATGCAGAAGCAATGAAATCCACAGGTCAGCCAACCGTTATCTTGGCGAAAACAGTGAAAGGCTATGGCCTGTCTGAAGAAATTGAAGCGGTGAATAAGACTCACCAAATCAAGAAAATGCAGCTTGAGTCGTTGAAATATGTGCGTAACCGTTTCAACTTGCCATTTACTGATGAGCAGTTAGAAGAAGTTCCATTCTACCGTCCAAGCGAAAACTCGCCTGAATTGAAATATATGAAGGCACGTCGTGAGGCGCTCGGTGGTTACCTGCCTGCACGTCGTAAGGAGAGCGAACAGCTTGCGATTCCAGAACTGTCGGTATTTGACGCAGTACTTGCAGGTTCTAACGGTAAGCAACAATCAACCACCATGGTGATGGTCCGTTTAATTTCTTCATTATTGAAAGAAAAAGCCATCAAAGACCGCGTGGTTCCAATCGTTCCAGATGAAGCACGTACATTTGGTCTGGAAGGTATGTTCCGTCAGCTGGGCATTTATGCTGCACATGGTCAAAAATACACGCCTGAAGACCAGGAACAATTGATGCATTACCGTGAAGCAAAAGACGGTCACATGCTTCAAGAAGGGATTAATGAAGCGGGTGCGATGAGTGCCTGGGCTGCGTTGGCAACCAGTTATTCAACCAATAACCTGCCAATGATTCCAATGTACATGTACTACTCTATGTTCGGTTTCCAGCGTATTGGTGACATTGCATGGGCGGCAGGTGATGCGCAAGCACAAGGCTTCTTGCTGGGTGCAACAGCGGGTCGTACTACATTGAATGGTGAAGGCTTACAGCACCAAGATGGCCATTCGCATATTCTTGCGAATACGATTCCAAACTGTATTTCTTATGATCCTTGCTTTGGTTATGAGCTTGCCGTGATTGTTCACGATGGCTTGAAGCGTATGTACGTGAATCAAGAGCGTGTGTTCTACTACTTAACCGTAATGAACGAAAACTACGAGCATCCTGCAATGCCACAAGGTGTTGAAGAAGGCATCAAACGTGGTATGTATCTGCTGGAAGAAGACGAGAAAGCGACTGTCCAGTTGCTTGGTTCAGGTGTGATTCTACGTGAAGTGATCAAAGCTGCGAAGATCCTGCGTGAAGAATATCAAATCCATTCAAACGTATACAGCGTAACCAGTTTCAACGAGCTGGCACGTGATGGTATGGCGTGTGAAGAGTACAACCGTTTACATCCATTAGCTGAAGAAGTGAAAGAGTCTTGGGTTGCTCAGCAACTACGTGGCACAAATGGTATTGTAGTTTCTGCAACAGACCATATGCGTGCGTATAGTGAGCAAATCCGTGCCTACCTTCCAGACAACCGCCCATTCGTTGCATTGGGTACTGATGGTTATGGCCGTTCCGATACACGTGCCAAACTTCGTAGCTACTTCGGTGTAGATGCTGCTCATATTGTGGTTGCTACATTGAAGAAACTGGCTGACGAAGGTGAAGTAGATGCTCGTCTAGTGAAAGATGCGATTTCTAGCTTCGAGCTGGATACTGATCGTCCAGTTGCATGGGCGCCACAAGCAACGCCTGAACTACACGCTGTTGCTGACTACAAGGAGGAGAACTAATCATGCAAATTACGACTCCTGATATTGGTGTAGATAAGGCAACAGTTGCTGAAATTCTGGTGAAAGTGGGTGATACCATTGCCATCGATGAAAGCATTGTACTGCTGGAATCTGACAAAGCCTCTGTTGAAGTGCCTAGCACTTCAGCAGGCGTGGTAAAAAGCATTCTGGTTAATCAGGGTGATGAAGTATCTGAAGGTGCAGTACTCATTGAATTAGAGGCTGAAGATGATGCCAATGCTGTAGAAACCCAGCAAGCTGATGTGTCTGATAAAACTTCAGAAAATACGCCGACTTCATTACCTGATGATGAAATTCTCCAGGAAGTGGCTTCACATCAGCCGGGCACTGCGACTAAACAAAGCCAGACACCTGCTGCTAATAGCGCTGCATCTGCAACTGTTGAAGTGAAAGTGCCAGATATCGGTGTAGAAAAAGCACTGGTAGGTGAAATTCTGGTACAGGTCGGTGATGAAATCACGGTTGATCAAAGCATCGTGGTCGTAGAGTCCGATAAAGCGACTGTTGAAGTTCCAAGCACCATCGATGGCACAGTAGAAGCTATTCAAATTAAGGAAGGCGATACCGTTAAAGAAGGTGTGGTTATCCTGACCGTGAAAACTGCGGCTTCATTACCGGTTCAGCAATCAGCTCCTGAGTCGGCTGAACAAGCTTCTGCACCAGCAGCACCTGAAGCCAAAGCTGAAACAGTTACACAAGCACCCGCAGCGCCTGCTGGCGATGTGGAAGTGAAAGTACCTGACTTGGGTGTCGACAAAGCTGCTGTAGCAGAAATTCTGGTACAGGTCGGTGACAAGGTTGAGAAAGACCAAAGTATCATCGTGGTGGAATCGGATAAGGCGACTGTCGAAGTGCCAAGCACGACTGCAGGTGTGATCAAGTCAATTCATGTCGAGCTCGGCCAGAACGTTTCTGAAGGCATTGCACTGATTACGATTGAAGCTGCAGGGCAGTCAGCACCTGCGACAGCTCCGGCTCCAAAAGCAGAAGTGTCAGCAGCTAAAGCCGTACCTGTACCAGCTGCAGTGCCAAAAGTTGAGACTGCTGCTGCATCTGAAACGCAAAATGCAGACAAGCTCACCAAAGAGCAGAACGCTGCCAATGCCAAAGTCTATGCCGGTCCCGCAGTTCGTAAGCTTGCACGTGAGCTGGGAGTGGTACTTGCTGAAGTCAAAGCATCTGGTCCGCATGCGCGCCTGATGAAAGAAGATCTGTTTGCATATGTGAAAACACGTCTGACTGCACCGGCATCTGCTGCAGTTGCGCCAGCCGCGGCTGCACCCGCAGGCTTACCAAAACTACCAAGCTTCGATGCATTTGGTGGCGTGAAAGAGAAAGCCTTGACGCGTTTGCAGCAGGTTTCTATTCCGCAGTTGTCTCTCAATAATTACATCCCGCAAGTGACACAGTTCGACTTGGCCGATATTACTGAACTTGAAGCATGGCGTAATGAGCTGAAAGGCAACTTTAAGAAAGAAGGTCTAAGCCTGACCATTATGTCATTCATTATCAAGGCAGTAGCACACCTGCTGAAAGAAGAGCGTGAATTTGCAGGTCATTTGGCAGATGACGGTAAGTCAGTCCTGTTGCGTAACGAAATCCATATGGGGATTGCAGTCGCAACACCAGATGGTTTGACGGTTCCTGTACTGCGTAATCCAGATCAAAAATCCATTAAGCAAATTTCGAAAGAATTGGGTGAACTGGGTCAAAAAGCACGTGATAAGAAACTTTCACCGAAAGATCTGCAAGGTGCAAACTTCACGATTTCAAGTCTTGGAGCAATTGGTGGTACAGCGTTTACCCCACTTGTGAACTGGCCACAAGTTGCAATCCTGGGTATTTCACCTGCGACCATGCAACCGGTTTGGAATGGTGAGGGCTTTGATCCACGCTTAATGCTTCCATTGTCATTGTCATACGATCATCGTGTGATTAATGGTGCAGATGCGGCACGCTTCACCAATAAATTAACCAAATTGTTAAAAGATATTCGTAGCCTATTGATCTAATGCATTAATGCTTTAATAGAAAGACCCTGCTCCGGCAGGGTTTTTTATATTACGATTTGTAAATATGGATGCTCTTGATTATAATGAGCTTACTTCATTGGGGAGTAGCCGCCTTTTGCGCAAAGCGAAAGGGTGATGGTCAACATATTTGTCCTGAACCGGACATGGTCATCATAGCAAAGAACCAAATGAGCTTCTTGAAGCTTTCTTTTGTTGGCAAGACCTTTGATTTACCATTCTGCAGATTTTGGCTGGCGGGAAGGGTAAGTCATCGGTAGCACATGCCAGCCAGAGAAAGACACATGTACGAATTCCTTCTTTCAACTGCCGTCGTAGCACTTGCCGAAATGGGCGATAAGACCCAATTGCTTGCCTTGCTGCTTGCCGCGCGATTCAGAAAGCCTGTTCCTATTCTTATTGCGATCTTGCTAGCGACCTTGATTAACCACGGTTTGTCTGCGGTATTGGGTCAGTGGATTACCACGGTCATCAGTCCAGATGTGTTGTTATGGGTTGTTTCAATTGGTTTTATTGCCATGGCGATCTGGATGCTGATTCCGGATGAACTTGGTGATGAATCTTCTAGCATCAATAAATGGCAAAAATTGGGGGTGTTTGGTGCGACCTTTATCCTATTCTTCCTGGCAGAAATTGGTGACAAAACCCAAGTTGCAACTGTAGCCCTGGCAGCACGTTTTGACAGTGTGCTTTGGGTAATGCTGGGAACCACAATAGGTATGATGATTGCCAATGCACCGGCAGTTTTTATTGGGGATAAGCTGGCAAACCGCCTGCCAATCGCCTTGATTCACAAAATTGGTGCGTTGATCTTCTTGTTGATTGGGATTGGTACCTTGCTCAAACATTATTATTTCTAATTCATAAGAATAATATATTAAATCCTGAGCTAAAAACTTGGGATTTTTTATTGTGAAGTAGCTCTCAAAATGCTGATAAATAAGGCTATATAGACATTTTTATTTATTGTAAGTTTCTCTGAATACTTATATGTTAACAACAACACAAAAATCATTTTTAAATGTATAAAATTGGGGAAAGTTATGGCTTTTGAACGTACCACATCACAGGTTTTATTCGATGATGGCATCCACAAGTGCATTAGTTTTACCAGCCTGGTAAAAGGTGAAGGCGTTCAGGCCAACCAGTTTTTAATTATTGATAATAACCGTGCGGCAGTACTGGATCCGGGGGGTGACCTGACTTATGTGCCGCTCACCATGGAACTGAACAAGTATACCCGTCTGACCAATCTGGACTATGTCATGGCCTCGCATCAGGATCCGGACATTATCACTTCGATGCCGCGCTGGTTAGTCTATACCGATGCCAAAGTGGTTGCGTCCAAGCTCTGGGCACGTTTCTTGCCGCACCTGAACTCGGCCTTTATGAGTGACCGCATGAAAGGTAACTGGTTAGATCGTCTGGTGGAGCTGCCGGATCATGGCCAGATTATCAAACTGGGCAATTCCAATATTGTGGCAATTCCCGCTCATTTTCTGCATTCAGTCGGTAATTTCCAATTCTATGACCCGATTGCAAAAATCCTGTTTTCAGGCGATATGGGCGCGTCTATGGTCGAAGACGCTTCGCGTCCACTGGAAAACTTTGCGGCGCATATCCCGAAAATGAAGGGCTTTCACCAGCGTTATATGTGTAATAACAAGGTGATCCGTCTTTGGGTGCAAATGGTACGTACCATGGATGTAGAAATGATCGTGCCACAGCACGGTACACCGTTTGTGGGCAAAGAGCAGATCAATCTGTTTCTGGACTGGATTGAAACCCTGGAATGTGGCACTGACTTAATGGATGAAACGGTATTTACCTGTCCGGAATAACAGGAAAAATTAAAAAAATACTTGAGTGAAAAAACAACATTTTTTATATTTTCGGATTCCAAAAAATCTTTTTGATGACGAGAATTTATAAAAAATGTTGTCTCAAGTTCCAACACAGGATGCATGTTTAAGTTGTGGCGCATGTTGTGCCCATTTCAGGGTGTCGTTTTACTGGGCAGAGGGCATTCCGATGCCAGAGCACTATACGGAACCTGTTACATCGGTGTATTCGTGCATGGCCGGGACCAATCAGAAAAACCCACGCTGTGTTGCACTAGAAGGTACGATTGGTGAACAGGTCAGTTGTGGTATGTATGAGCTACGCAGTACTTCATGTAAGGAAGTACAGGTTGCTGATGTGCAGTGTAATAAAGCCCGCATTGCCCATAATATGATTCCATTCATCCAGATCGATCGGGATAAAGCCGAGAATGACGATAACTTTGAACGCGTCAGTTAAATTTTGAATTCAAGATTTTAAAAAACAGAGCTTCGGCTCTGTTTTTTATTGAATATAAATATTGGCATGCTTGAGCTTCAAATTTACAGGCAAAGTATTATCACTGAATGATTGGTTTTTTATTTCACTATCTGTGGAAAAGAACAAGTGCATAAATGATTTTGTAAGCTTAATTATTCTTCTTGTTGGGTTGGAATATTTAAACTGTTGATTGAATAGTCGAATTTATAAATTTAGCCAGTTAAATTAGATCTAAGTCCAGATTTCGTCAAAATAAATTTTGCAATTGCAATGAAATTTAGAGCTAAATTTGTTTATAATGGCGCACGGAAATTACCAGTGAGACTGTTATGTTGACCATCGTTCAAGACGCGTTAACCTTCGATGATGTCCTATTACTCCCTGCCTACTCTACTGTTCTCCCAAAAGATGTCTCTCTAAAGACACGCCTGACTCGCGGCATTAACCTGAATATTCCTCTTGTGTCTGCAGCTATGGATACGGTGACTGAATCCCGTATGGCGATTGCAATGGCGCAAAATGGTGGTATCGGTATTCTGCACAAGAACATGGATATTGCTGCACAGGCTGCTGAAGTACGTCGTGTGAAGAAATTCGAAGCGGGTATGGTGAAAGATCCAATCATTGTTACCCCAGAAACTACCGTTCGTGAGTTGATTGCCTTAACTCAGGCAAACAATATTAGCGGTGTACCTGTTGTTAAAGATGGCAAAGTGATTGGTATCGTGACAGGTCGTGATACACGCTTTGAAACCAATCTTGAACAGCCAGTCAGCAACATCATGACAGGTCAGGAGCGTCTGGTCACAGTTCGTGAAGGTGAGTCGAAAGAAAACATCCAGGCCTTACTGCAAAAACACCGTATCGAAAAAGTTCTGGTTGTAAATGAACAGCAAGAACTGAAAGGTTTGATCACGGTTACAGATTTCCGCAAAGCTGAAAGCTATCCAAACAGCTGTAAAGATGACCTGGGTCGCCTACGCGTGGGTGCTGCGGTTGGTACGGGTGCAGAAACACCAAGCCGTGTTGAAGCATTGGTTGAAGCTGGTGTAGACGTGATTGTCGTCGATACTGCACATGGTCACTCTGCTGGTGTGATTGAACGTGTACGTTGGGTAAAACAGAATTTCCCACAAGTTCAGGTGATTGGCGGTAATATTGCGACGGGTGATGCTGCACTTGCACTTCTGGATGCTGGTGCAGATGCTGTTAAAGTGGGTATCGGTCCTGGCTCCATCTGTACGACGCGTATTGTTGCGGGTATTGGTATGCCACAAATCTCTGCAATCGATTCAGTTGCGAATGCATTGAAAGAACAGATTCCATTGATTGCTGATGGTGGTATCCGTTTCTCTGGCGATATGGCAAAAGCGATTGGCGCTGGTGCAAGCACCATCATGGTGGGTTCACTGTTGGCTGGCACCGAAGAAGCACCAGGTGAAGTTGAGTTCTTCCAGGGTCGTTACTATAAAGCTTACCGTGGTATGGGCTCATTAGGTGCGATGGCTGGAGCAACAGGTTCTGCAGACCGTTATTTCCAGGATTCTAAAGCAGGTGCCGAGAAACTGGTTCCAGAAGGCATTGAAGGCCGTGTACCTTATAAAGGCCCAATGGGTAACATTGTGCATCAGATGATGGGCGGTCTGCGTTCATCTATGGGTTATACCGGTTCTGCAGTGATTGAAGATCTTCGTCAAAATGCGAAGTTTGTGAAAATCACTTCTGCAGGTATGTCTGAATCTCACGTACATGACGTGACGTTTACCAAGGAAGCGCCAAACTATCGCGTTGGCTAATTTCCTTTCTGCACTCATTCGAAAAAAGCCGTCATAGCAATGACGGCTTTTTTATTTTGGTGTAAAGTGTTGCTCATTGTAAAAATGGATGGTGTAATTCATCC
>NZ_DEZM01000091.1:0-2964 GCF_002364825.1 Acinetobacter sp. UBA3132
ATGGGGCAGGACTGGTGATTGAAGTCTGAATATTTGATTCAGGAAAGTGTGGAAATGAGGCTTTTACTGAGTTATTAGCAGGCGCTGAAGTTTGTGCTGACTCTGTACCGACTGCTGCATTTGAAGTCTCTAACTCTTGTACTTCAATCAGTCCTATATCACACAATTGTTGCAGCAAATCATGTGGTGCAATACGCGCTTTAAACTGAGGTGTGAGTAAATCAAAATCCTCAGTGCCAATTAAAACCAAAAGACGTCTTTGACGTGCATTAAGCTCGACATTGCGATGTTGAAGAACATGTAGACCCTTTGCTGTTTTTGAATAGCGCATCATACCTGAATGCCTTATATACAGAGTTAAGGTAGATGCTAATATGAGAAAATTACACTAATATGAAGATGCTGTTAAATTTGCTTAAAATTAAAGTGTTGTAATTGCAGTATTTTCTAAAGCCTTACGCAGATAAGGATCGAGATCCTCCTGACGAAGCAGCCATTGCACATAGTCAGCAGGCAGTTCAGCAATCGCAGTGCCACGATGCTTACCAAAATTGATGGTACGTGGAATACGCGCATCTTCAGAAGCTTCATATAGTTCTTCAATACTGCTGATTTTCAGGTGATGCACAATATGCATCAGGATATTTGCGGTCAGAATAATATCCATATCGGCACGATGCGCTTTACGGATCATTTCACGGGCACGGTCACTGCCACGGGTAATCATATAAATCAGGGCAGAGATATTGTGGGCCTCAGCATCTGGCCATACGCGACGAGCCAAAGCGAGCGTACAAATCGCTTTAATATTAGATGAATTTACACCGCATTTTTCTAAGGCTCGAATATCGTAATCAATATTATGACCAATAATATAAGTGGTTTCCTGTGGAAGTTCGAAACTGCTGTAATGTGGTTGTCCTTCCAGATCTGATTCCAGAATATGGTGCACGGCCATGGCTGCAAAAGAAATCGGTTCATCACAGCTATAGAGCTGATCAAACAGTCGGCTTTTATCCAAGCTGATTTTATGGTCCAGAATGTCCACAGGCGCATACGCAATTTCAATCGGCTGACCGTTTAGTGTATGGGTTTCAGTGTCGAGAATGATGGCCTGCATGACGAAAATTTGCCTGAAAAAGGTGAGGATTAAAATCTAACATTATTATTTCACTACTGACAATTGGAATGCCTGATTTTTACTTTTAATTGAAGGCTTTTTGACTGATACAGAATATTTTTAAACTGAACTAATAAATAAAGGTTTTTTGTATTTTCTGTAATTATTTCAAGAGCTTAAGTTTATTATGCCGAAATCAATCGAAACTTGGGCTGTATTTGTTAGATAAATAACAAAATAATCTCTTGCCATTAATACAATAAATTGGGAAATTAATCTCTAGTTTTATCATTTGATAAAACTATAAAAATCATAAGAGACAATAATTAAGACAAGGATAAGATCGATGAAACGTCATGTATTGACTGGTTCTCTACTCGCCCTAAGCGTAGCTTTAACTGCGTGTAATGATAGTGATGATGATGGTAATTATGAGTCCAAACCCGCTATTCCAGTAAATAATATTGCCAATCCAGTTGTAGCAACGCCTGTGGCTTATACCGAAACGGACCTGACTGCTGTTGCCGATGAAAGCGTGGTTATGATTTATAAGATGTTAGGTATCAATAATAACGAAACCCAGGCAACGGCACTGGTTTTCACTCCAAAAGGAACACCTCCTGCGAAAGGTTGGCCGATAGTTGCATGGGCACATGGTACGACCGGTGTGGCTGATCAGTGTGCACCAAGTAAAAATCAGCTTAATAATGACATCACGAATATGATTACTGGTCTCCTTAAGGCTGGATACATTGTCGTTGCACCTGATTATGAAGGCTTAGGAGAGCCGAGTGGCACAGAACTTCATCCTTTCCTTAATCTTAAGAGTGAAGCCTATTCAATTACCGATGCAGTGGTAGCTGCAAAAGACTATTTAGGATCGGAAGCTTCTAATCAATGGATGGCTGTCGGACATTCTCAAGGTGGTCAAGCGGCTTTAGGTGCTGCTCAATATGCAGCACGTGCATCTCAAATGACTTATAAAGGTACGGTAGCTTTAGCACCTGCTTCTAATTTCAGTTTGATTTTGGCAGGTGGTGAGGCTCAAGCTGGACAGGAAACAAATCTGAATAAAAAAATTGAAACTTTAGCCTCTTTAGATACTTTTACTGCACTGATTGTGGCTGGATTGCGTAATCCGAACCCGAATCTGCAATATAGTCAAGTATTTCAAAATCCAACGGACGACATTGCCAAGAATGCTGAATCAGATTGTTATGAAGTATTGGGCGGAAAATTCGGTAACGAAATGGGAATTTATCTTAACGATAAAAAAACCTTAGAAGGATACCCGCGTACTCAAGCTAATTTTATGAGTATCCCAGTGGTCAAAACCTTCCTCGAAAAAGATTCTCAGCCTTTACAGGTAAAAGTGACTACACCAGTAATTATTTATCAGGGAGGGGCAGATAAGACTGTTCCAAAAGCTGCAACAGATGTTTTAGTTAGATCAGCAAATCAGAAACAAACCTCATTAGGATATATTACGAACAATTCATGGGATCACAGCAGTGTCTATACATCGAATATTCCTAATATTATTGAAGATGTAAAATCTCTAATGCCAATTCAATAACTTATTTTTATCTATATAGCTCATGTTTTTTTAAGCATGAGCTATTTTTATTGCAAACTGGATAAAGTTCCTAGTCGAAAATAGCAAAGTTCATGCTACAATACGCGCCAATCTTAGCACGGCTTAAAAGCCCTAAATCAATAGGACCTCGCTAATGTTTGCCAATATCTCTATTGCTGAATTTGATCCAGAAATCGCTCAAGCAATCTCTAACGAAGATGCTCGCCAAGAAGTGCACATCGAGTTGATCGCTTCTGAAAACTATTGC
>NZ_DEZM01000120.1:0-7884 GCF_002364825.1 Acinetobacter sp. UBA3132
GAACCGCTCTTCCGATCTAGACTTGAATGTAAGTTTAACTGATATTAAATTAAATCCTATCAGGACATAAAACGAACATTAAGGAGTAACACATGTCTTATCAAAACCGCTGGGAAACCGTTGATGTACAAGTTGATGCAGGTATTGCATGGGTTACTTTAAATCGCCCAGAAAAGAAAAATGCAATGAGTCCAACACTCAATAAAGAAATGATAGATGTACTTGAAACCTTAGAACTTGACCCTGCAGCGAAAGTACTTGTTTTGACTGGCGCTGGTGATTCATGGACAGCGGGTATGGATTTGAAAGAATATTTCCGCGAAGTTGATAACCAACCGGAGATCTTCCAAGAACGTATTCGCCGTGATGCATCTCGCTGGCAATGGCATTTACTTCGTTTCTATTCAAAACCAACAATTGCGATGGTAAACGGTTGGTGTTTTGGTGGTGGCTTCTCTCCTCTGGTTGCCTGTGATCTTGCCATTGCTGCAGACGAAGCTACTTTTGGTTTATCTGAAATTAACTGGGGCATCCCACCAGGTAACCTTGTAAGCAAAGCAATGGCGGATACAGTTGGCCACCGTACTGCGATGTACTACATCATGACTGGCAAGACCTTCTCAGGTGTTGAAGCTGCCAATATGGGCTTAGTCAATAAAAGTGTTCCACTTGCTCAACTTCGTGCTGAAGTAACTGAACTTGCCAACAACTTACTTGAGAAAAATCCAGTTGTACTGCGTACTGCGAAAAATGGTTTCAAACGTTGCCGTGAACTGACTTGGGAACAAAACGAAGATTATTTATACGCAAAACTGGATCAATGTAATCATCGTGATGATGAAGGTGGTCGTGAACAAGGTCTGAAGCAATTCCTTGATGACAAGTCAATTAAGCCAGGTCTTCAAGCTTACAAACGCCCTGCTTAAGCAGTATCAATTCACATTCGTCATGATGGACATGTAAGGAAACATTTGCCATGCAAAACGTACAGTTACTTATTCACGGTCAATCCGTTGCAGCAAGTTCAGGACAAACTTTTGAAAGAATCAGTCCGATCGATGGCTCAGTTGCTTCAATTAGTGCTGCTGCAACTTTATCGGATGTTGATCGTGCGATCGAATCCGCACACGAGGCATTTAAAACATGGTCTGCCCTTTCTCCAACAGACCGTCGTTTAAAACTGCTTAAAGCGGCCGACCTGATGGATCAAAAAACTGAACAATTTATTCAGAGTGCGATTCATGAAATAGGTTCAACTGCAACGTGGTATGGTTTTAATGTTCACCTTGCAGCCAATATGCTACGCGAAGCTGCAGCTATGACCACACAAATTGATGGCAGTATTATTCCATCAGATGTACCGGGCAATATGGCGATGGGCATTCGCGTACCCTGTGGTGTTATCGTCGGGATGGCACCATGGAATGCCCCTGTGATTCTTGCCACACGTGCATTAGCTATGCCTCTTGCCTGTGGTAACACTGTGGTCCTTAAAGCATCTGAAGCATGCCCTGCAACACATCGTCTGATTGGTGAAGTGTTACATGAAGCAGGGATTGGAGATGGGGTAGTCAATGTCATCACTCATGCGGCCCAAGATGCCCCTCAAATTGTGGAACGCTTAATTAGCCACCCACTAACCAAGCGTATTAATTTTACCGGTTCAACCCATGTGGGCCGAATTATTGCTGAAACAGCAGCAAAATATTTAAAACCGGTCCTGCTCGAACTTGGTGGAAAAGCACCTGTAATTGTGCTTGATCAAGCTGACATCGATGAAGCGGTCAATGCCGTGACCTTCGGTGCATTTTTTAACCAGGGTCAAATCTGTATGTCGACAGAACGTGTTCTTGTTGATGAAAAAATTGCTGATTCTTTTATCGAAAAACTCGTGGCGAAGGTCAAAACTATTCGCGCTGGCAATCCACTTGAGAGTGATGCCCCACTTGGTGTACTGGAAAGCTTAAAAGCAGCTGAACGTATTGGGAAGTTAATTGAAGATGCACGTGAAAAAGGTGCAAATTTACCACTTGGTTTGGACATCGAAGGTGCTATTATGCAACCTACAATAGTGGTTGATGTCACCAAAGAAATGCAGATTTATGCCGAAGAATCGTTCGGTCCTGTCTGCACAGTACAACGCTTTAAAACAGTTGATGACGCCGTAGAATTGGCAAATGATTCTGAATTTGGTTTGTCAGCAGCCGTGTTTAGCCAAGATTTAGCACAGGCGCTTGCCGTAGCAAAACGGATTGAATCCGGTATCTGCCATATCAATGGTGCCACTGTACATGATGAGGCACAAATGCCATTTGGTGGTGTCAAACAAAGTGGTTATGGACGATTTGGCAGTAAAGTTTCTGTGGCTGAGTTTACTGAATTACGTTGGGTGACCATACAAACCAGCCCACGCCACTACCCAATTTAACGAAAGTAAGAGAGTTGACATGAAGTCAACTCTTTTCGTTGAAAAAGAATAGATAAAAATACATGGAGTAATAACAATGGCACACATGACAGTTCAATCACATAAGTATCCTGAACGATTTGTTAAATTAGGCGGTCATGAAACACATGTTGAATATAAGAATGACGTCTTATACATTTCTCCCAAAGAACAACTTAAGCCTTATCCGCAAAAATTGACCGATCGTTTATTACAGTACGCAGAAACATACCCAAACCGTGTCTTCGCTGCTAAACGTGATAGTTCAGGTCAATGGATTGAACTGACATATGCAGAAACTGCGAATCGTGCATGGCGTATCGCCCAAGGCTTAAAACAATATCCGCATTTATCGACCGAACGTCCCATTGTTATTTTGTCTGGTAACGATCTCGAACACCTCACCTTATCCATGGGCGCAATGCTTGCAGGGATCCCATTTTCAGCTATTTCCCCTGCTTATTCTTTAATTTCCAAAGATTTTGGCAAACTCAAACATATCTTTGATGTCCTTACGCCAGGTTTAGTTTTTGCCAATGATGGGGAGGATTTTGCTACTGCCATTGAGCACTGCCGTAATGCTGATGATATTGAAGTCGTTACAAACTCTGGCAAACTCGGTGGAAAAACTTGTATTGCTTTCTCTACGCTTCTTGAGTCTGGAATTACAGATATTAAAGCGCACTACGAAACGATTGATGAACATCAAATTGCCAAATTTTTATTTACCTCTGGCTCGACCAAAATGCCAAAGGCAGTACCGACCACACATTTGATGCTCTGCACCAATCAGCAAATGTTGCTGCAAACTTTCCCTGAATTTGAGGAAACACCACCGATTTTGGTCGATTGGTTGGCATGGCATCATACCTTCGGGGGGAGCCATAATGTCGGAATTGCGCTCTATAATGGCGGTACGATTTATATTGATGATGGCAAACCGGTGCCAGGGAAAATGGATGAAACTATTCGTAACCTGAAAGAAATTTCACCAACGGTATATTTAAATGTACCGAAAGGTTGGGAAGAAATCACGGTAGCACTTGAACAGGATGCTGAACTCCGTGAAAAATTCTTTAGCCGTGTCAAAGTATTGTTTTTTGCTGGAGCTGCACTATCTGAAGCAGGTTGGAACCGTCTAGATCAGATTGCACAAGCCCATTGCGGTGAACGCATCCGTATTATGAGTGGCTTAGGCATGACAGAAACCGCGCCATCTTGTGTATTTACTACAGGTCCTAAAGTCATGGCAGGCTTTATTGGCTATCCAGCGCCGGGCTGTGAAGTCAAACTGGCACCATGTGGCGATAAACTTGAATTTTGTGTTCGTGGCAAAAATGTCATGAAACATTATTGGCGTCTGCCTCAAGAACAACAAGCTGATATTTTCGATGAAGAAGGGTTTTACCGTACCGGCGATGCCGTAAAGCTTGTTGATCCAAACGACCCAAGCCAAGGCCTTATGTATGACGGACGTATAGCCGAAGACTTTAAACTCAATACCGGCACCTTTGTTAATGTGGGCACCTTACGGAATAAAGTCCTGATTAATGGCAATCTGCTTATTCAAGATGTCTGCATTACCGGTTCCAACCTGAATGCGATTGGTTTTCTGATTTTCCCGAAACTTTCAGCTTGTGCTGAATATGCCGGTTTAGATCTTAAACACACGACGGCCCAAGAAGTGTTGAGCCACTCTCAAGTGCAGCAATGGTTTAAACAATTTCTGGTGGACTTCAATAAAGACGCTACTGGCAGTTCAAATACCGTATCAATGCTGTATTTAATGACAGAAGCTCCACAGCTGGATGCCGGAGAAACCACTGATAAAGGTAACTTAAATCAGAGTGGCATTTTAAAACGTCGTGCTGCCATGGTGCAGGAACTCTATGAGAAACATGTCAATAATCCACTGATTATTCGTATTCCAACCCTTAAACAATAAGCCCTTACCCTGAGTTTAGCAGCGCTTTTTATAGCGCTGCTTGGGCAGTTGCATCCAAATTAAGGATAATTCTATGCAAAAAGATAGTGATTTCGAGCTATTTCGTGATAATTATCAACGTTTTTTATCAGAACACGTTGCACCATTTTATGAAACTTGGGAAGAGCAAGGCTTAATCCCTCGTGAACTATGGCACAAGCTTGGGGACAATGGTTTTTTATGTGTTGATGTCCCTGAAGAGTACGGGGGCTTTGGTGCACCGATTCACTATTCACAAATGCTGGTCCAGGAAACAGCCAAAGCCGGTTTTACTGCCTTGGCAGTCGGTATTGGAGGGCAAAGTGAACTTGTCTCCCCTTATATCCAAAATATTGGTAGCGAAGAACAAAAACAATATTGGTTACCCAAGATGGTCTCGGGTGAGGTAGTCACCTCGATCGCAATGACCGAAGCCAATGCTGGTTCAGATTTACAATCAATTCGTACCCAAGCCATTTTAGGTGGCGATTATTATGTGGTGGACGGTTCCAAAACCTTTATTTCCAACGGACATCATGCCGACTTAATCGTACTGGTTGCAAAAACTGACCCGCAAGCACAAGCCAAAGGCATTTCCATTTTACTCGTTGATGCTCATTTAGATGGAGTGAAAAAAGGACGTGGCCTGAAAAAAATTGGACTACATGCCCAAGACACTGCTGAACTGTTTTTCGACCAAGTTCATGTACCTAAAAATCAACTTTTGGGTCAAGAAGGCCATGGTTTTAGCTATCTGATGCAAGAACTCCCACGCGAACGTCTCAGCATTTCACTCATGGCACTTGGGGCAATCCAAGGTGCCATTGACATTACTAAAGAGTATGTACTTGAACGTAAAGCCTTTGGTCAAGCTTTATCGCAATTCCAGAATACACGTTTTGTGCTTGCGCAAGCGCAAATTAAAGCACTTGCAGCTGAAGCATTTGTAGAACGTTGTAAAGACCTATATAGCCGAAATGCTCTAAGTGTGACTGAAGTGGCCGCATTGAAATATTTTATTACTGATACCCAATGTGAAGTCATTGACCAGCTCCTGCAACTGTTTGGGGGCTACGGCTATATGCAGGAATATCCAATTTCGCGCTTCTTCGTCGATGCGCGTGTGCAAAAAATTTATGGGGGAACCAATGAAATTATGAAGGAGATCGTAGCACGCGAACTCTTGGGGAAATAAAACACGCATGACTTAAAAACAATATTTTCAATAATGTTTCAGGATGAAATAATGATGAAAAATTTATGGATCACACCGTTTTTACTTTTAACTACACCTGCTTTTGCCAATAGTTTTATTAAGCAAAGTAAAGTGGATTTAACGGCTCGCAACTTCTACTTTGATCGCGATTTCCAGGTTGAAAACCGCTATCCGGCACTCCGGGACTGGAGCCAAGGCTTCATTTTAAAAGCCCAGTCAGGTTATACCGAAGGCCTTATTGGATTTGGTATCGACATTTTGGCCACCGCAGGGTTTAAGCTGGATGCTGATGCAAAGTATGGTGGTACAGGAAACCTGCCACGTAATGCCAGAACCAATGAGCCAGCAGATCAATATGGGGAAATTGGGATTACGGCTAAAGCCAAAGTTGCTCAAACTGAAGTCCGCATCGGTACATTACAACCGATGACACCAGTACTTGTTGGTTCCCCTGCGCGCCTGTTACCTCAGACCTATCGCGGGGTTGCAGTTCAGTCTAAAGATGTGCAGGGTCTCGATTTACAAGCATCCTATATAGACAAGGTTAATCACCGTGATTCAACCAATTATGAAAACATTAAAATCTCTGGGGTAAACGGCCGTTATAGATCGGTTGAAACAGATCATTTGTATTATATCGGCGGCCATTACGACCTCAACAATTATCCGTGGAAATTGACTGCTTTCCATATGGATGTCGATGATCTGTATCATCAATCATTATTGGGCGTTACCTACAAGTATGCCTTTACTGATGATACCGCGCTGACCAGTCAACTACGTTATTATATGAGTGACGCTGATGGTGCTGCTAAAGCAGGTAAAGTAGATAATAATCTAATCCATAGCCACTCAGAGCTAAAGCATCAAAACCATAAATTTATTCTTTCGACTTTCCATCATCTAGGTGACACAGCCTTTCCTTATCTAACTGGCGGTGAAACAGGCTTAACCATCGATACATGGACCGGCGAATTCTTAAATGCCAAAGAACGTGTTTATAGTGCCCGTTATGAATATGACTTTAAAGATTATGTTCCGGGTTTACGTTTTATGACTCGTTATACCTATGGTAGCAATATTTATGCGCCGCAACTCGGAGGCACCAATTTTGAGGAAGATGAACTCGACTTTGATATAGGTTATACCGTGCAAAATGGCCCACTGAAAAACCTTGGGCTACGTGCACGTTATGCAATTTATGATAATGATATGCCGATTACTGCCAATATTAAACCGGCTAATGAAACCCGTATCAATATTGATTACACATGGAAATTTAAATAATACCTTCAAAGGCTCTAGTTTTTAGGGCCTTTTTTATTTTAAAGGATGATAAATGAAATATTTATTTGGCATTTGGATCGGCCTAAATCTATCTGTACTCAGTTATGCAGATACACAGTTTTCCCCTCCACCACTTAAACTTGAACCCTTGGCCACTTTCAAGGTTGAATTAAATGCTCCAGTTTGGGAGTTAGGCAAAACGGCAGATATGGGACAAAGACGGATTATTCCGATTACTGGCGGCACTTTTGAAGGTCCTTCATTTAGAGGACGTATTCTCAACAATGGCGCAGACTGGCAAATCGTAGATAGCAAAGGCCTAGCGATTATCGATACACGATATCTTTTGAAAACTGATGACGGCGCATTGATTTATTTACAGACTAAAGGTTACCGACATGCTTCACCTGAAATTTTAAAACAGTTAAGTACAGGTAAAGATGTCGATCCAAGTCAGTATTATTTCAAGTTGACTATGCAATTCGAGACCAGTGCACCAAAATATGCCTGGTTAAACCAAACCGTAGCTGTAGGCAGTGCAATGCGTTTAGGTAAGGCGGTGATTTATGATGCATTCACCTTAAAATAAAAGAATTAGAAAAATTAGTATTTATAAAAATTGAAGGATTAATCACTATGGAAAACAAGATTCTGGAACATCTCCCACCAATTCATCATTTATTGGGGGGGCATAGTATTCAGTGGGATGCTGAAAGACGTCAACTTACCGTGAACTACATTGCGCTCGAGAGCTTTACCAATCCGCGCGGTAGCATCGAAGGCGGTATGATTTGCGCTATGCTTGATGATGCTATGGGGATTTTGGCAGCACTAAATCAGACTTCAAAACCTGCCGTGACGATTAATTTATCGATGGATTTTTTTCGACCATGTGAAGTCGGTGAAGTACAGGCAAAAGCGTGGTTTATTAAAGAAGGAAAAACAATTCTAAGTATCGAAAGTGAAGCATGG
>NZ_DEZM01000150.1:0-8551 GCF_002364825.1 Acinetobacter sp. UBA3132
CACAATCTTCTTTTTCTGGTGGTGCATCCATTAGCATAAATGTTTTATTATTCAGTTTGATTCGTGCATAACGACGAAAACTGGCATCGCCTGCTAAAAAATGAGTTTCAAATTGATCTGAACCGAGTACAGAAGCAATCCAAGATTGTATCAATTGTTCGCGTTGAGTATTCATTTGCAATAAATTCTAGTACAGGCTGAGTTTTTAAAGTACTAAGTGTAGCTACTTATCAACTTTTTCTCTATGATGCGACAATAATTAATTGCGATAAAAGCATGATTGGTTAATGAGACAAATGAAGCATCAGTTTAAATATAATCCTTTAGCGACTGCGATCTTAACTTTGTTATGTGGTAGCTCAATTTCAAGCTATGCTGCAGAAAATGACTCATCCAACATCAACAATCAGCAGCTTAAACAAAGCTTACAGGAGACCTATCCTGGTGAAGCATTTTTCTCTCAATATTATGTTGACAAATCCACGCCTGAAGCACAACAACGTCAGGGGCAGTATTTAAGTTCTGCTTATTGTCAAGGCACCTGGATTACTCCGGTTTCACCTGCAGTGGAAGCAGTTGCTCCAGATCAAGCGACTTCTACTGTTACTGCTGACTATGGCCACTATAATCCGAATGGCGATTCCTACTTAGAAGGCAATGTCATCATTGATCAGCAAGGTCGTCAGATTCGTGCAGATCAAGTGACTATTGACCAGACCCAGACCTACGCCAAAGCTCAAGGTCGAGTACAGCTGGCACAAGCAGGTCTGCTCTCACAAAGTGATGATATTAATTACAACCTAAAAACCCAACAAGGCGACTTAAATAACAGCTTTTATATTGCAGAAGAACAACATGCGCATGGGCGTGCAGAAAAAATCGCCAGAACTTCCACTGAAACAGTTGAGCTGGAAAATGCAACCTATACCACTTGCCCACCTGAACAGAAGCCAACCTGGAAAATTCAGGCGGATCGCATCAAGCTGAATCAGGAAACAGGTCGTGGTGAAACTCGTAATACCAAAATATACGTTAAAGATGTGCCTGTTCTTGCAGTACCTTATTTTAACTTCCCGATTGATGATCGTCGCACCACCGGAATTCTGACCCCTAGTTTTGGTTTTACCAATGATGGTGGCTTAGAACTAGGCGTTCCAGTATATCTAAATCTGGCACCAAATTATGATGCTACCATTACACCACGTTATATCGCTGACCGTGGTGCAATGCTGGATGGTCAGTTCCGTTACTTAACCGAGAACTTTGGCTATGGTCAAATCTGGGGGGGCATTTTACCTTCAGATCGTAGCTATGACGATCAAGACCGTAAAGACCTGCATTTCCGTCATGACTGGCAGATTAACGAGCAGTTCTCAACCAATCTTGAATATAACTATGCTTCAGATAAAGATTTCTTCTCAGATCTAAATAACAACCCAAATTCTAAAACTGATCTGAATTTACGTCGTGCTTGGGAAATTAACTATAAAAATGGTATTCCTGGCTTAAAAGCACAGTTAAAAGTAGAAGATTTCCAGACCCTAGACCCAGAAGTTGCAGATGAAGACCGTCCTTATGCGCGTTTGCCACAATTCCTGGTTAACTATAAAACGGGCAACCCACTCGGCTGGCAATTCGAAGCCAATCACGATACTGCCTATTTCAAAAAAGATGTTAATAATATAAATCCAGCTACAGGCAGTTACGAACCGAGTGGTACACGTATCTATAACGATCTGGCAGTTCGCTATAATCATCGAACGCCTGGCTTATTCCTGCTTCCTCAATTGTCCTTGCGCAATATTAATACCTTCTATGACAAGGACACGATTGATCTTTTAGACCAGAACCAAACTAATTCTTCAAGTGAAGATAAATCTATTGTAGTGCCAGAATTCACTCTCGATGCTGGTTTGATTTTTGAAAAAGAAGGACGCTATTTACAGACACTAACACCTCGTCTGTTTTATGCTTACGCACCTTACGAGAATCAAGAAGGTCAGCCAAATTTTGACTCAGTGAATGCTTCGATCAGCTATGATCAGCTATTCAGCCCACGTCGTTTCTATGGTCATGACCGTTTAGAAGACAATAACTTTGCATCCGTAGGCTTAAGCTACAGCCTGTTCAATGATGTTGGTTTAGAACGCCTGCGTGCCAGTATAGGCCAAAGTTTCTTCTTCGAAGACCGTCGCGTGACTTTAGAACGGGATATTGATGAATATGACCGTGAAACGCATACTGGTCCTGTAATTCAACTATCCAGCCAGCTTTCCAATAATTTCCATGTCAACTTTAACTCAGCATGGATGTCGAATGGTCAGAATGCACAGCGCGATGTGCAAGCCTATTACACTGGTGAACAAGGTAATCTCTACAATGTAGGCTATTTCTATCGCAAAGAAATTACTGACCGTCAAAAAAGCTATGATCAGGTGGTTGGTTCATTCATTCAGCCTGTTTTCAATAACTGGCGTCTGATTGGTCATGCTCAATACGATCTGGAAAACAACGTTGCACGTGAATATTTACTTGGCGTGAACTATGAGTCATGCTGTTGGGGTGTTTCCGTCTATGGCCGCTCATATTACAATGATCTGGATGACATCAATGAAGCTGGTGTTAAACCAAAACGCATGATCATGGCAGAACTCAGCCTGAGAGGCCTGGGTGGATTCAACAATAAATTGGCATCACTACTGGAAAACCGTATTCTGGGCTTTAATAATATCAATCAGACTTGGACAGAACGTTAATGAAGACAAAACAGTTAAAACATTTTTTTAAAGCAACCACACTTGCGCTATGCCTTTCTGCAGCAATACCTACTTTTGCTGTTGCACAGACCAAGGATGAAGTTGTAGCTGTTGTCGACAATAGCGTGATTCTTCGCAGTGACCTGGATCAAAGCATTGCAGAGATTTCTCATCAACTCGAAAAGCAAAAGAAGCCTGCACCGTCACAACAAATCCTGCAACAACAAGGCTTAGAGCAACTGATTTTACGTCAGGCTCAACTTGAACAGGTAAAGCGTTATAATGTTCGTCCTGATGAAAAAGCGCTTAATGATGCAGTATTAAAAGTTGCACGCGACTCTGGTTCTTCCAGCCTGGAAGCTTTCCAGCAAAAGCTGGATTCAATTGCACCAAATACTTATGCTGCTCTACGTAACCGTATTGCAGAAGACCTTGCGATTAACCGTTTACGCCAACAGATTGTGACTTCCCGTATCAAAATCAGCGATCAGGATGTAGAAAACTTCCTGAAAACCCCGCAAGGTCAGGCATTACTCGGCAATCAGGTTCATGTACAACATGTCCGTGTTTCTGGTGACAATACAGCTCAAGTTGCAGCAGAGGTAAAGAAAGAGTTAGAAAGCTCTACCGACCTGAAAGCAATTGAGAAGAAATACTCCAAAGATGGTGTCAAAGTTGAAGCTGCTGACATGGGCTTCCGTAATATTTCAGATATTCCAGATGAGCTCGCATCACGTGTAACCAGCCTTCAGCCTGGTCAAACTTCTGAACTGATTGAAGCCCGCGATGGTACTCACATCCTTAAGCTAATTGATCGTAAAACGGGTGAAAAGCGTGCACTCGTACAACAATATCAGACGCGTCATATTCTGATTCAGCCTTCCGAAGTAGTGAGTCCTGAAAATGCCAAACAGATGATTGACAGTCTGTATACCCGCCTAAAAAATGGTGAAGACTTTGCCGTACTGGCGGCTACCTTCTCCAATGATCCTGGTTCAGCACGTGACAGTGGTAGTCTAGGCTGGGTGAATCCAGGTGTGATGGTCCCAGAATTTGAAGAACGTATGAAAAAAACGCCTGTGGGCCAAATTAGCGAACCGTTCCAGTCTCAGTTTGGCTGGCATATTCTACAGGTGACAGATACGCGCCAACAGGATATGACTTCAGAATATCAGGAACGTATGGCACGCCAGCTTTTAGGCGAACGTCAGTTTGATACAGAACTGGATAGCTGGTTACGTGAGACACGCAGTAATGCCTTTGTTGAGATCAAAGATCCACAACTGGACCGTAAAAAGAATTAATATTCAGCATCTTTAAAAAAACCGGCTTTTGGCCGGTTTTTTTATTATCTATATAAGACTATTACCATAAAAAAACCTCTCATTTCTGAGAGGTTTTTTGAATTCTTAAATCAGATTAACGGTTGTTTTCGTCATCTTGAGAATCTTCGAATTTTGCATCATCAGTAAAGCCAGCACCTTGACCACCAAAGCCACCTTGACCACCGAAGCCGCCTTGACCACCAAAGCCGCCAGGTTGACCGCCACCGAAGCCACCTTGACCACCGAAGCCACCAGGTTGACCGCCACCGAAGCCACCTTGACCGCCGAAGCCGCCAGGTTGGCCGCCACCGAAGCCACCTTGACCACCGAAGCCACCAGGTTGGCCGCCACCAAAGCCACCTTGACCGCCAAAGCCAGCACCTTGAGGACCAGCAGGAGCACCAGCAGGACGTGGGTTACGTGCAGGAACTACGGTAGAAATCGCGTGTTTGTAAACCATTTGGCTTACAGTATTTTTTAATAATACAACGTATTGGTCAAATGATTCTATATGACCTTGTAGTTTGATACCGTTAACCAGGAAGATAGAAACAGGAATACGTTCTTTACGTAGGGAATTCAAGAACGGATCTTGTAAAGTTTGACCTTTAGACATGTTATAACTCCAAAAAATTTTAAAATCAGCGCAAAAAACTATCTTTATTTTTCAATTAAAAATTATAAAAAAGATAGTCTGTAAATTTTGCTTTATCCGTAACAGTTTCGCAAGTCTTCTTGAGCCTGCTGTGCGGTAAAATATGTAGTAAATTTATGCTTATCTTGCAAAGATCTTAACCATGTGTATTGACGTTTAGCAAGTTGTCGTGTTGCAAACAATGCTTTGTCTTCCATTTCTCGCTGTTTTTCAACACTTCGATCACTATTTTTTATAAATTCGATCGCCTGACGGTAACCAACAGAACGCATGGATGGAAGATTTTCATCAAAATCGTATTTTTTCATCAAGCTTTTCACTTCATTTAAAAAACCGATTTCCCACATAATTTCTAATCGTTTTTCAATACGCTTGTGTAATTCTACTCGGTCTGGGATTAGCGCGTAATTATGAAAACTGTAACGATATGGTTGATTTTTTGGTTGTTCTGCTTGTAGTTTTGTTATAGCTTGGCCAGTTAGCTTATAAACCTCTAAGGCACGAATAATACGCTGTTTGTCACTTACTTTAAATTTTTGCCCTGCGACTGGGTCTACAGTACATAATTCCGCATATACTGCTTCCCACCCTTCCCGTTCGGTTTTTGCTTCAATTTCCGCACGTACCTTATAATCTGCACTGGGTAGATTATCAGATAATCCCTCTAACAATGCTTTGAAATAAAGCATTGTTCCACCAACCAAAATTGGGGTTTTGCCGCGTGCATGCATATCATCAATCAGGCGACAGGCATCTTCGACAAAATTGGCTGCTGAATAGACTTCTAAAGGACTAATAATATCAATCAGATGATGCGGATATTGCTCTAATTCTGCTTTGGTTGGCTTGGCTGTACCAATGTCCATTTCCCGGTAAACCAGTGCAGAATCGACGGAAATCAGCTCAAAATTTCCTTGCTCATAGAGTTCACATGCCAAAGCGGTTTTACCACTTGCAGTTGGTCCCATTAAGTTGATGACCGGCAATTGATTTGACATGTACCACTACTCTCCTCGAGCAAAAAGTTTATCTAGTTGAGCCAGTGGGAAAGCACGCCATGTTGGACGTCCATGATTACACTGGCTGGCAAATTCAGTTTGTTCCATCTGACGCAATAAGGCATTCATTTCAGACAGACTTAAAATACGGTTTGCACGTACCGCACCATGACAGGCCATGCCTGCCAGGATCTGATCACGCTTTTGCAGCAGGCCTTGCGCCTGATCCGTTGGGTCCAGATCATCCAGCAATTCAGGAATCAAGGCATCAAAATCTGCCTTGTGCAGGATCGCAGGAACTCCGCGCACGATCACCTGTTCATCACCATACTGGTCAATCTCCAGACCAAATCGGGCCAGCTGTTCCTTCAACTCTTCTACACGCATGGCCTGCATACGACTGATAGACACCACTCTAGGAATTAAAAGCTGCTGCGACGTCCAGAACTCCGGTTTATCCCAGGCAGACTTCATTTGCTGCAAGACGATACGCTCATGTGCTGCATGCATATCTACAATAATCAGACCTTCTGTGTTTTGTGCAAGGATATAAATCCCATGCAGCTGTGCAATCGCAATGCCTAAAGGATGCTCATCTATTTTAGCCTGCACATGTGTCTGAAAAGACTGCTCAGGGCTCAGCTGCTCAGTTTCGGAGTTTGCTCTAAGTGGTGCCAAATAGCTTTGTAAGGCATTGTTAAGCTGCTGTGAACCACTATAAGGCTTGGTATAATCCTGCACATAATGCACAGTTTGTGGACGCGATGATTCAAAGTCAGTCAGCACATCTGAAGCTTCAGCTTCTATATATTGATGCGTATTACGAGGATGTAGATGCTGCTGAACTGCATAAGGTCCAGGAGGGGACTGCGGTGCAGCCTGATGCAGGCTAAATTGTTCCTGATAACGCGGCTGAGGCGTAAGTGGTACAGGTTCCTCAGTTTTCATTGCATCAGCCAGATTAGCTGTTGCGGTCTGGAACTGTGCTAGCGTTTCTTTGGCATAATGACGTACAAACTCATGTACTTCACGCTGATTCAGGAAACGGATTTCATGTTTGGTTGGATGTACATTGACATCAATATTTTCCGGATCCACCTCCAGAAACAGCAGATAAGCTGCATGCTGGTGTCCATGCAGAATGCCGTCATACGCCATACGCAATGCATGAGAAATGGTCTTGTCTCTTACGATACGACCATTTACATAGACATATTGCATATCGGCTTGCGCACGCGCATCCGAAGGATGACCGAGCCAGCCAGACAAACGCATGTTGATACTGTCTGCATCCATCCAGTAAGCATTTTCAGTAAATTGGCGCCCCAATAACTGCTGCACACGCTGGAAACGTAATGCTCCACTGTCTGCCACAGGCAGATTCAGCTTGATACTTTCATTATGTTCCAGCACAAAACGGATATCGAAATGGGTCAGTGCCAGACGACGTACAATCTCTTCAATATGACCAAATTCGGTGCCCGGTTTTTTCAGAAATTTACGACGTGCCGGTACATTAAAGAACAGATCCTGCACCCGGATATGGGTACCACGTGAAGTGGCAACTGCCTGAATTTCCTGATGGTCAAAAGCAGTACCATTCACTTCAACCTGATAACCAATGCCATCTTCGCTTTGGCTACTGGTCAAGGTTAGACGCGATACGGCTGCAATCGAAGCCAGCGCCTCACCACGGAAACCCAGACTGGTGATGGCATGCAATTCCTCTGCTGTCTGAATTTTACTGGTGGCATGACGCATGACCGCCAGCGCTAAATCTTCCGGGTGAATTCCTCGACCATTGTCAATAATTTCGATCAGTGTACTACCGCCCTGTTCTACACGAATCACCAGTTCAGTCGCACCAGCATCAATCGAGTTTTCGAGCAGTTCTTTCACTACAGATGCAGGTCGTTCAATCACTTCACCCGCTGCAATCTGGTTCGCCAGTGCAGGATCAAGTGAACGGATACGGCGTGCGCTTAAATCATTCGACATGTGGGAATTGCTGCTCCAAAGCCTTCTGTAATACTGAGTTTGATGAAGTCAACGCTGCAGTACGAGTCAACTCATCTTCAGATTTAAGAATTTCAATGATCAGATCTGCTTCAGGTATTTCATCACCACCTTTAGATGGCCATTCAAACAAGAATAATGCCTTTGGGGTTTCAAGATAATCCCGAATACCCATCAGTTCCAGTTCATAGGGATCATTTAAACGGTACAGGTCAAAGTGGAAAATATCCTTCCCTTGAATATTATAAGGTTCTACCAATGTATAGGTTGGACTTTTGACCGAACCCTGATGACCGAGCTGTTGTAAATAATAGCGCGTCAATGTCGTCTTGCCTGCTCCCAGATCACCGATCAGATAGATCACTCCCGTACTAAAATTCGCGGCCAATACCTTAGCCAGCTGTTGGGTATCTTCTTCATGATTTAAGGTGACAGTAAATGAATAAGGCATATGACTCACGACATGATTCAAAGGAACAAATATGATAGCATCGCCGCAGTTTAAAAGCCTATTCTGCCGCATGAGAAACTGTATTTTTTCATAGCATTTGTTTCCTGACTGAGATCCACTTCCCCATATGAATACTTCTGCTGAATTTATCCCACCGATGATCAACGGCGTCAGTGCCAGCAAAGTTTTCTTGCAACCGTCCACTGCTGCAACAGTCTATGACTATTTATGTACACAGTTTCCACATATCCAGACCAGTGAATGGCAATCCCGTTTTCAGGAGGGCCTGGTTTATGATGCACAGGGAAATAGCTTAAATCTAAATAGCCCCTATCAGGCGAATAGCCACT
>NZ_DEZM01000150.1:8695-25822 GCF_002364825.1 Acinetobacter sp. UBA3132
CGCTTTCTGGCACACGAAGTGCATGTTCCTTTCGAACACCAAATCCTGTTCGAAAATGAACATTTTATGGTAATTGATAAACCACATTTTCTGACCATGAGCCCGACCGGACAATATGTACAGGAAACCCTGCTGGTTCGTCTAAAGAAACAGACCGGGATTGAGCACCTAACTCCGATTCACCGACTGGATCGGGAGACGGCTGGCGTAGTGCTTATCTCTAAAAATGTAGCATCGCGTGGACTTTATCAGCAGCTGTTCGCAACACGCCAAGTACAGAAAACCTATCATGCGATTGCAGGTTATCGTGAAGAACTTCGCTTTCCGCAAATTGTGCGTTTACGCATGGATAAAGGCCAACCTTTCTATACTATGCAGGTTTTAGAAGGTGAGCCTAATAGTGAAACCGAAATCACCTTATTAGAACAGAAAGATCATTTAGCCAAATACGAACTGAAACCGCATACTGGCAAGCAGCACCAATTACGTGTGCACTTAAACTTTTTGGGTATACCGATTCTGAATGATCCGTTTTATCCTAGCGTTGCACATAAAGCAGATAATAATTTTTCTGCGCCCTTACAGTTATTGGCCAAACACATCCAGTTCATTGACCCTATTACCCAGCAACTGATGCAGTTTTCTTCCGAGCAAGTACTGACATTGTAATGTAGCTGTCATTACGATTTATTTTCAGAATTGATTCGTATAAGGATTGTATTTCAAATGTAATGGATTAAAATGAATGCGAAAAGTTAAGTATTTTAAAGTCTTGAATATATTATGAGAAAAACTGAAGTCTACCAAATACGCCTGGATTCTCAAGAAAAGAAACAAGCCTTTGCCGTATTTAAGCAATTGGGAATCACACCAGCTCAAGCAGTCCGCTTGTTTTTCAAACAGGTAGTGCTGACTAAATCCATCCCCTTCTCTATTGAAAATCAGAATATTAACCTTGAACAATTAATCAAGCTGCGCAAACTGAAGCAAAGTGAATCCAAACCTGTAACTGCCGGCCTGATTGCAGACACTACAGAACAGGAAGCGTTGGATCTACATGCTGATGATGATCATTTTGATTTATTTGAAGAGCTGAATGCCATTCTGGGTGAAAGTGACAAAATTTAACACTGTCGCATTTTCAAACAATTTCATACGCTACACCTCCCCAAACTTCGTTATGCTCCATGAATACATAATAATAAAACATGGAGTAATTAATGCTTGTTCGACGTGCTCAGGAAGAAGACCTACAACAGCTTTCAGTTTTATTTGATGAATATCGCCAGTTTTATGGAGCTTCCTCAAATCAGGAACTTTCTTATCAGTTTCTAAAACAGCGATTTGAAGACCAGCAAACAGTGATTTTTATCAACACCAAGGATGATATTTTTACCGGATTTATTCTGCTTTATTTAAGATTTTCCTCAGTAGCTTGTTCAAAGTTTTATGTGCTGGATGATGTGTATATCACTCCACTGTATCGCCGTCATGGCGCTGCACGACAACTGATTGATACCGCTATTTTATTTGCCCGACATGAAAATGCACTGCGTATTAGCCTGGACACCCAGAAAAACAACCACCAATCGCATAAACTCTATGAATCAATGGGATTTATGCGAGATGATGAATTTGTCACTTTTCATTGTTTTCTCAAGTAAATCCAGCGCCTTATTCGGCACGGTATTTAGCTTGAATCACTTGATCTTCAGTTAAATAAATCCACTCACCTTCTGGCAAATCATTCAAAGTCAATTGACCTATTTGAGCCCGATGCAGTTTTTCAACTTTATTCCCCACAGCTGCCAGCATACGTTTCACCTGATGATAAACACCTTGATGCACTGTCATTTGCAAGCGCTTTTCTTCCAGACGAATGACATCCGTAGCAGCATACATACCTTTTTCATTACGTAGCTCAACACCTTGTTCTAGCTGCTTGATCTGCTCATCCGTAACAGGGTCTGCGGTATCCATCTGGTAAACCTTGGCAACATGCTTTTTAGGATGAGTTAATGCCTGTAAAAATTGACCATCATCAGTCAGTAACAGCAAGCCTGTTGTATCCTGGTCTAAACGACCTACACACTGGATTCCACGATTCATGAGCAAATCATCAAACAGCTCAAAGACACTAAAATGATGGGTTGCCTGATGTGAACACTCATAACCTTGTGGCTTGTTTAAGGCAATATAGACTTTTTCCCGATATTGATAAGTATCGTCATATACATTGAACTCTAGCTGATCCAGATCCAATTTATGCTTTGGATTATCAATGATTTCACCCTGAATGCTCACAGCGCCATTTTTGACCAGTTGCTGGCAATACTTACGCGAGCCAAAACCTTGTGACTGCAACATTTTTTCCAGAAGCATCTGTTCATACCTGTATCGAGTGAAGACCTGTGCATTCTATCCTGAAACAATCAGGATTTTGTTTTCTTCCGCTGTTTTCTAGGTATCATGCGTTGAAAAGCTCTACAATAACTTTATTTTTCACTCTATCTCTCCCACTTATGTCGCAACTTGATCTAAATCTGATTGTTCTTTTGGTTTTACTGGCTTGCGGTATTTTTAGTCATAATAGTGCCGTCACCATTGCTGCAGCGGTGTTAATCGTTTTAAAGATCACGCCTCTCAGCAGTTTATTACCCTATGTACAGGCGCACGGTTTAAATATCGGTATTATTATTCTGACCATTGGTGTTCTGACACCGATTGCCAGTGGCAAAATTTCAGGAGAAAGCATTCTCAAATCTTTCCTGAGCTGGAAGTCTTTACTGGCAATCGCCATTGGCGTCTTTGTCGCCTGGCTGGGAGGACGTGGAGTGAAGCTGATGTCCAACCAGCCAGATGTGGTAGCCGGACTATTATTAGGCACAGTAGCAGGTGTAGCAGTATTACGCGGTGTTCCAGTCGGGCCGTTAATTGCCGCAGGAATTTTATCATTATTGATTAGTACGCAATAAGTTTGAAATAAAATTTCTATTTAGTTAACCCTAACTCAAACATCCATTCTCCCAGGATTTCTAAAAATATTTCGATATCAAATCATATGAATAGCGGCATTGAGGTCGCACATTGATTGCCTTGCGCAAGCTATAAAGCAGTACTTAAAGCTTGCTCAGGATATGCTGTCAGATCAATAAAGGGCTTTTATCTTGCGAAACGATGTTTCTCATGGCCTGTCAAAAGTAAGGTAATTACAACATGCCAAATCTTGAACTTATTAACTAAGAATAAGCAAATGATAATAATTACTACAATTACCCTACAAGCTAGAAATCCATCACGCTCATAGAAGTTTTTTTATATCAAATAGCTTTTCTTATTCAACAAACAATAGCGCCAAACGCACCTGATCATAGCCCATACGCGGACTGGTTAACTCGACAATCGGACGCAGTTTAATAGACCCATCATCATTGAAATGATCGGTATCCTGTCGCTTAGTCAGACGTTTATAGATCTTACGCACTTGTTCAACCACTTCCTCACCTGGATGAGCGACAGATATATCTAAACCTTGCTCTTTATGCAGTCGACCTAAATGGTTAATAATCGTTGCTGGTGTTAAGCCACGCTCAGTGGCGATATCGGCAATATCATAACCTTCTTCAAACAGTTCACGCGTTTCATCCAGCGTTGCGGCAGCATAATTCTGCTTGCCGCCATTTTTCGCCAGTTTTTTTTCATTACGCTGAATTTCAGTTTCATTCAGCGTACCGCCGCAATGACGGATAAAGGCATTGTGCTGCTTGGTTAAATCAATATTTTCAAAGTGTTCTTCGGCTTCACTCGACAACTCCTGAAAACGGCGGTCTGCCTTAATTGCCAGACTATCCAGCTCCAATGCCTGCTCATTAAAACCTTTTAGACGTAGACCATCTAAAGTTTTTAAACGCGAAAGTGCCACATAGCCCTGACCTTTTTCAAAAGTATGACTCAGGTCAATTTCGGCAGCTTCCAAGGTCATACCCTGTGATTTATGAATCGTAATCGCCCATGCTAGACGTAAGGGAATTTGCTGGAAACTGGCAATAGTCTTACCGGCTTCATTGTCTACTGACCAGGTTTCTGGTTCAACCAGCAACGTCGTCCCATCTGTGAGTTTGACTTTAGGCAATACCCCAAATTCATCATCTTCTTCAAAACCAATAACTTCACCCAAACTGCCATTGATATAGCCCAGATCAAAGTTGTTTTTGACAAACATGACTTTAGCATGCTTTTTCAGCGTTAAGGTTTCTGGCGCACGCACTGAAGATTTCAGCGTTTCAATCAACTTGTCATTGCCGTCGCACTGGGCATCAAACTGGCGCGGCTCATTATCAATTTCATTTAAATGCCGGAAGTTGATACTGTCCACATCCATATTATGCGTATACAGACGCGTATAAGTGTCGCCAATCTCCTGATGACGTGTTCCTTGCAAGGCATTTCGATGTTCTGTACCAATCGCCTGTGCACGGATCGCATTTAGAATATCATTTAGATAATCATTGCCCTGACGGTGCTGCTCAGTCAGATAACAAACGCGAAATTTGGCTTCAACCCAGGCATCTGACATAAAGCAGAATTTATCCCGGTTGCGTTCATCATTTCTGCCCACTGGAGGCAACTGAAAGAAATCGCCAGCAACAATCACCTGAATGCCACCAAAAGCTTCATCAGATTCTTTGAAATACTTTAATACCTGATTAACCAGATTTAGCTGCTTGGCATGCAGCATAGAAATCTCATCAATAATCAGTACCTGAGCATTTTCCAGATGCTCTTTCAGATATTTGCGCTCTTTCATACGCTTCAGGTCTTCTTCTGACAAGAAGTCCTTAATCCCGATACCGGCCCAGGTATGAATGGTCATGCCATTCATGTGCGTTGCCGCGATACCTGTAGACGCTGTAATCGCAACAGATACCTTACGTGCTTTCAAATAATTGATATATTGATTCAGGGTATAGGTTTTCCCTGCACCAGCCGAGCCTGTTAAAAATACATTTTCGCCCGCTTTAAGTAACTTAAGTGCAGTTTCCTGTTTCATATGACCTATACCGTGAAAGAACGGCTATAGCCTAACGACTTTTCCGGCAAAAGTTAAGTATTCAGGTCCAAATCAGAATCTATACACGACGTATGCAGTCGTCTGTTAAACCAGCTGGTGAAATGAATTGCCATATCGATATATTGCGGATCTGCTTTTTGGTTATGGGGATATTCCAACTGATCGAAAATAATTTCCTGATCGTGTATATGACAACCCAAGAGCAGTGGCGTAGATAATTCTGCATGACTGACATGAAAAGCAACGTATTCCCCTTCTATGATCCGCTGTGCATAACTGGCGGCCAGACAGTTCTGAAAAATCCGAGCTTCCTCAATAATCTGGTCTATATTTTTTAGCTCTTCAAATTTCCAGTCAAAATAATAGAAATGTGCTTCATTCGTCACACTTTTCCAGTCCTTAAGTGCAAAGTCCTTTTTCAGTCGGGCAATAATTTCCTGCTTCTGAATCTGGTCATGCCAGGCAATCGCCTGAATAAACAAGCCCTTCCAGGTCAGACTTTTTGGAATATTTTTATGTAAAGCAAAATATTCTGCCAGATAGTCACGTACATAACTGTCAAAAATTGATTCGCGCACATTGGCATCTTGCAGATAAAACAGCTGTCGAAACTCAGTCAACTGAATCCGATAACGCTGCAACTCGGTATAAAAATCGCGATTTTGTTGAGTAGCTGGCCGGATATATTGCTGTACCGCTTCAGGCAGATGAGAAGTTGCTTTATGTAAATGCTGCATATAGGCCTGCATGACCCGGCTTAAACCCATATATACCTTCTTGGTGGTGCAATCATCCATCTTGACTACTTCGCGCATCAGGCCGATCCACTCGTCCAGATACAGAATTGACGGACTGATAGCGATACGGTGGTCATTAATCGCCTGACGTGTTCCTTTTAATACTACGGATTTGTTATTCGGATGAGTGCACCATTTATGCTGTATGGCATGCTGATGCACACTATGAATAAATAACCGCGCTGAAGCATATTGAAAATATTGCAAGGTCGCCAGCAGCACCTGTGGATGTACCTGATGGGTATTCAGAAAACTGATCGCCGTGACTGTAACGCGTACACTACTGTGCTGGATATTCGTGCTAATCCAGTCCAACACTTCAGCAGACTGCTTGAACAGCCAGTTGATCGCCCGATTACAGTCAAACAACGGCAGTTTCGCGACTTTTTTCTGCCATAACTGATGATTATTTTCCAGAAAATGCTTCTTGCTCAGCAGATCATCCCGTCCCCAGGTATCACGATTCATCAAACGCACGAAACCCAGCATATTGCTATGCTCCAAGGCGTGCCTGAACAGGAGTTCAATATCGTGTACATGATCATTCAGTTCATGCAGATTAAAGCGTTCCTCAAAGGACAAACTCATAATACGGTAGATTGCCGGATGCAAAAATTGTGCTGCGCTAAAACAGAATTCATCCAGACTGTGCATAAGTCCCTGAATCGAAAGAAAGTCAGCGGGCGCTAAATATTCTAAGGAAAAAATCTTCTGCATTTGCTGCAAGATGTTTTGAGGTGGTTCTTTTCCGTATAAGATACAGTCACTCATTACTGGCGTGGTATACAGACCCGCTCTTCTCATCAGATGATCAATGATTTCTGCCTGCACAGCGGAAAGCTGCTGCACGAATTTCAGCACACGTGCAGGCCCATTGACCCATTGATAGACCTGTTCGATCAGCAGCTTACGTAACTGTTGCGCTTTATCACGCAAGAATAGGGAATGCTGGGGTTTTAAATCACCAGTCAGGAAATGGATATCCTGTAAAAAGAACTCTTCCAGAGTGTCTGACTTGTGATACTGCACACTAAAATGTAGTTCTGCCAGCAACTGCGCTGTGCCCTGCTGAATATGCTGAGGCGTATGCAGCTGGATATGAAACAGGCCATTTGCCAAGACGATCCGATATCTTTCATGATCCAGCTTGTACATATTCTGGGCATTTAAATTCCCCACAATGTCCCACTGATCCTGATAAATATCATGCAAGCAATCTGAAATACGAAGCAACTGCTTGGCGAGCTGCTGATACTGCGGTACTAAACTCTGCTGTTCCATACACGCACCTAAAATGGACTATAAACTCATTTAAGCATATTCAAGTCATCTGACACAGACCAGTAAAATAGCTCATATAGAAAAATAATTCACAAAATAAAATAAATCAGATAAATAGCCCGCATTTAAACCCAGTTCATTTTTATTTTTCAGGATTTAGGTGATAGCTCGGATGCCCGGATATTTTTTAATTCTTCAATTGCCTGATAGATCTGTTGCTGAATCTGATCACGGAATAGTGTCATATCTTCTTGGCTTTGGATATGAGAGACAGATAAAGCTGGCTGGAACTGAAAATAGAAAGGTAACCGTTTTGGAAAAAGACTTTTCGGCAAGGAAGGAATGACATCCCCTTTACGCAAAAGTTTATTGAGCGCTGAAACTTTGAGTAATTTCTGAAAGTATTTATGTTCTACAACCTGACGGGCATCAAAGCCAATTTCGAAAATTTCATCACCGCCCAGAGCAGCAAACGGTATGATATCGTAGTCAAATTCTTGCGCCAGCCTTAAGAAGCCATAACGCTGTTTCCAGATCAGCTGGTACTGCTCGCCTTCGCGTTTCAGCACTTCTCGTCCTCCACCCGGAAAGACCAGAATCGAATAACCTTGGCGCATAACTTCACGCACATATTCCTGCACACCATCAATCGCGCCAAACTTCCTGAAGATTTCACGCCAGAGCGGAATATAAAAGTGGCTGTGGTCCGCAATACTGACCACAGCCACTTTATGTTCGTTGTACAGGTAATCAATAATCATGGGTGAATCAAATACCCCATAGATCGAATGATTACCGACATACATTGCAGGTCGCGAAGCATTAATGTGCTCAGCACCGAAAAAGGTCGGCGTAAAATACAGTTTGGACAATCCGCTTAAGCGTTTGATCCAGGCTGCATCATGCTTAACCTGCAAGATGTCTGCTCCCGCTTAAGCGACGTGCTTTTTCACCAGGATTGAGCCTACAGAGTAGCCCGCACCGAATGAACATAACACCCCATATTCGCCGTCATTTACTTCATTTGCTGTACGGTGCAATGCAATGATGACACCTGCTGAAGATGTATTTGCAAACTCGTCCAAAATCAATGGTACCAGTTCTGATTTTGCGTGTTCTTTACCTACGATCAGTTTCAGAATCAGCTCATTCATGTTCACGTTCGCCTGGTGCAACCAGAAACGTTTTACATTGGTCGGTTCAATCTGGTTCTTTTCCAGCTGCTTGGTGATCATCTTCGCAACCAGCGGACAAACTTCTTTAAATACCTTACGACCGTCCTGACGGAAACGGTTGTTATCGATATCAGCATCCACTTCGCTTAGGTTCAGGTAACCAAAGTTATTGCGAATGTTGTTTGAGAACTGGGTGAACAGTTCAATATCTTCAATTTCGAAACCGGTTTTAGTTTCAGTTGCTTCAATGATTGAAGCAGTAGCGACATCACCAAAGATGAAGTGACAGTCACGTGAACGGAAATCGGTATGACCAGAGGTGATTTCAACATTTACCATTAATACGCGGCGCGCACCAGACTTGATCGCATCAGCTGCCTGCTTAATCCCGAAAGTCGCTGCAGAACATGCCACGTTCATGTCATATGCATAGCCTTGAATACCCAAAGCGGTCTGGATTTCAATTGCAAGTGCTGGATAAGCACGCTGAATATTCGAACATGACAGAATCACAACATCGATGTCTTCTGCAGTCACACCTGCATTATCCATCGCCTGTTTCGCCGCAGCTACGCCCCACTCTGCCTGAATAGACAATTCGTCATTTGAACGTTCATGCAGTAAAGGACGAAGACGTTTTGGATCCAGAATACCAGTTTTCTCAGCGACATAACGGCGTTTGATGCCAGAAGCTTTTTCAATAAATTCTGCACTCGAACCACGCAATTCTTCAATTTCGCCCGCAGCGATTTTGTCAGCATTCTCGAGGTTATACTGTTCCACATAAGCATTTAAACTTTCAACTAACTCTTCATTGGTAATGAAATCTGTTGGATGAAACAGACCAGTACCTGTAATGCGGATGCCCATGTAAAACTCCTTTTAGAAATTACCTATATGTTAACTGATTCCAAGACGATCCCATACTTTTTGTAGGCGATTCGGAGAAACCGGTGCTTTAGTTTTCATCGGTTGTGAAAATAAAGAGATCCGCAATTCCTCAACCATGAAATACAGTTCTTTCAGGCGAGCGTCATTTTTAAACTGGAACAATTTTTCCATCCAAGGGTCAATTTGATCAATGGCAGAATCATCCCTTTGTAAATTATTTGGCAAACGGTCAAGACGCAAAATCAGTGCCTTGAGATAGCGTGGAAATTCAATCCAGACATCCGCCGGTACGGAATAAACAAAGTCAGAAAGATTCATCAAATCTAGCTGATCCTCAATGTCATCAATGTTCTTGCCAAACACAGAACCGTCTAAAACCAACAATTTCCGGCGTATTTCCTGCCACTGGGTATAAATATCGGTGATATCCTGTAAAGCAGCTTGACCATAAGTCAGGAAAGATTTTTTTACATCTTCTAACAACTTTTGGAACTCTTGCACATTGACAGGAAGCTCTTTTATTGCCATCTGGAGTGTGGCATAAACTAACATTTGTTCCAGTTTAGCTTTATCACCCAAGGGTGAATAGGCCAATGCCAGTGGTTTAGAAATCTGTTTTTTCAGTTGGCGAATCAGATCACCGAGCTGCATATGCACCAGACGGATTACCCCGGCACGATGCTGACGAAACGCTTCAGCCTGATCATTAAAGGTCTGAATCACCACACCAGATTCATCTTTCTGTTCCAGGGCAGCAAAGTCTTTAGTGGGTACCAGAGCCTGGTATTGTTTCACCACCACACCTGTCACTTTTTGCGAAGCTTCAAATACAAAGCTTTCCGGGAAAGTTTTGTATTCACCTTTCAGCTGTTTGACTGGACTATGTGTTTCAGTACGGCAACGAGCTTTCAGCTCTTCCAGATCGCGGCCCTGTTCAATGACACGGCCTTTCTCATCAATCACCTTAATTAAAGGCAACAGATACTGCTCAACGCGTTCCAGTGAAAAGTCTTTTTCGGTAATCTGTTCACCACGCAACTGGAATGCCAGAAAACTAAAGATATGCTTCTGCAAATCAGTCGCATCAATACGTGCCATTAACTTACGTGCAGTATCCGGAATTGGTACCAGATTACGTCGTTTATCTTTTGGTAAAGCTTTTAATAAAGCTTCGATCAGGTCCTGACGCCAGCCTGGAATCCCCCAAGACCAGAGATTTTCATCTACCTGAGGCAAGGCTTGTAGCGGAATACGAACGGTCGCGCCATCTTCATCATGGCTTGGGTCAAAACGATAACTGGCTGCCAGACGTAACTCACCATTACGCAAATAGTCCGGGAACTGCTGCGTGGTCGGACGGTCATTCAACCATAATGCATCATCATCAATAAACAGATATCGCGGATCTTGAGGTTCTACCGTAGCACGCCAGTCTTCGAAACTACGGCGACTTGCTACTTCTGGCGGCACTTTGGAAGCATAGAACTGATAAATGGTTTCTTCATCCACTACCAGATCACGACGGCGCAGCTTGTCTTCAACCCGTTCCACTTCTTCAAGCTTGAGCAGATTATGCTTCAAAAATGGTGGCGTAATTCCCAGATGACCTGTGGTCAGGGCATCACGCAGGAAGATTTCATGTGCAGCTTCCTGATCTACTTTTTCATAATTGATCTGACGCTTAGGTTCAATGATCAGACCAAACAGTGAAATCTGGTCATATGCATTTACTACGCCGGCTTTTTTAGACCAGTGCGGTTCAAAGTAATGGTGTTTCACCAGATCACGTGCAGCGAGCAGAATCCATTCTGGCTCAATTTTGGCAAGCGTCCGTAAATACACCTGTGAGGTTTCTACCATTTCAAAGGCCATTACCCAGGGGGTATTGGTCTTATGCAAGGTCGAAGCCGGAAATACACGCGCCTTCTGCTGACGCACCGCCATAAACACATTACGCTCATCAGTCTTGTTGGCAATGAAAGACAACAGACCGGTTAATAAGGCACGATGCAGATTTTCATAGCTGGCTTTTTTTTCATTAAAGGACAGATTTAAGCCCTTAGCGAGGTCAACCAACTGTTCATGGGTTTTCTTCCATTCACGTAAGCGTAGCCAACTGAGGAAATGATTCCGCGCAAAAGTACGGCGCTTGTTCTCGCTCATATTTTCACGATTGGTGTGCAGGGTTTCCCATAGTTTGATATAAAACAGGAAATCTGAATCTGCTTCACGGAACAGTGCGTGTTTTTGATCAGCCTGCATCTGCTTGTCAGCTGGACGTTCACGTGGGTCTTGGACAGCCAGCGCAGCAACAATCACCAGTACTTCATTCAAAACGCCGAAATGCGCTCCACCGAGAATCATCCGTGCCAGACGTGGATCAATCGGCATTTTTGCCATTTGATAACCAATCTTGGTCAGCTCATTTTTCTTCTCGGACATTGCTCCAAGCTCAATTAAGAGCTTACGACCATCATTTACCAAACGGTGATCCGGTGGCTCAATAAAGTCGAATTCTTCCAGTGAACCCAGTTTCAGACTCTGCATTTGCAAGATGACTGATGCCAGGTTAGTTCGCTTGATTTCCGGCTCAGTAAACTCAGGACGACTTAAAAAGTCTTCTTCTGAATACAGGCGAATACACACACCCGGCGCAATACGACCACAACGACCTTTACGCTGATTCGCTGCGGCCTGGGAAATCGCTTCAATTGGCAGGCGCTGTACACGTGAGCGATAGTTATAACGCGAGATACGGGCAAAACCGCTATCAATTACATAACGGATGTTCGGCACTGTCAGTGCAGTTTCCGCCACGTTGGTCGCGATAATAATGCGTCGACCACCACCAGATGAACTAAAGATTTTTTGCTGTTCAGCTAAAGCCAGCCGCGCATACAACGGTAAAACTTCAGTATGTCGTGGACCATGCTTGATCAGAGTCTCCTGAAGCTCACGAATTTCCTGTTCAGTACTGGCAAAAATCAGGATATCGGCATGTTCAGGATGACCTTTCTCTTGCGCATCCTGAAAACATTCTTCTACAGCGGCTACGACTGCACGTGGCAGGTTTTCTTCAAAATCATCAAATTCGTCGTCATCACTACCGCCAATCGTCATTTCCGAAATTGGACGATAACGCAGTTCAACCGGATAGCTACGACCTTCGACTTCAAAGATTGGTGCACCATTAAAGTAGTTACTAAAGCGGTTTACATCCAGTGTAGCTGAGGTAATGATAACCTTCAGATCTTTACGACGTGGCAGTAACTGCTTTAGATAACCCATGATAAAGTCGATGTTCAATGAACGCTCATGTGCTTCATCGATAATGATGGTGTCATATTTGGTCAGGAAGCGGTCATTGGCCAGTTCAGCCAGCAAGATACCGTCCGTCATCAAACGAACCAGAGAATCCTGCGAACCCTGCTCATTAAAACGAACCTTAAAAGAAATTGACTCGCCGAGCTTTTCCCCAACTTCTTCTGCGATACGTTGCGATACACTACGCGCAGCCAGACGACGTGGCTGGGTATGACCAATCAGACCGGTCAGACCACGTCCGGCCAGCATGGCAATTTGAGGTAACTGTGTAGTTTTACCAGAACCGGTTTCACCGGCTACAATAATCACCTGATGCTTTTGAATCGCGGCAATTAGCTTGTCAGTGTACTGGGTAACCGGCAGATCCTGATTCAGCTTAATATTCGGAATACGTTCAACACGTTCTAGAACTTTTAAGTGCGATTTTTCGAATAATTCTTGGTATTGTTTTTCATTGGCATCCTTACCCTTACGTAAACGATTTAAACGGTGGAGGTCTCGTGCCATCACCCAGTTTTCGACATTTAAACCTTTCGCAGCCAAGTCAGCGCCCTACAACTATTCTAAAACATACTATTCTACTCACTTTCATGCATTTTCCCAATGTACTTATGCGCACTTAGATCGTAATTTGGTTGTTGCAGCGTGACTAAAAACTATGATTTACATTGCGCTCGATCTGGAGCTGATTCGTATTTTTAAAATATTGCCAGCAAGTAAATAAATGCTCAGGCTTCTCTCACTACCCAGAGCTATCCATTTCACGTCAGAAGTTTAAAATAAGCTATAAAATGCTTAGGCTATTTAAACAAGACACCTTTGCTTACGACTGATACAATTTACTTTTCACATATCACAAAACTACAAGATATTTATAAAATCAGGAGCTTCGAAGGCTTTATATTCTCAAATTAAATCAATTTATTTGAAAAAAATAAGATTTTTTTAAGCTTTACCCTTGAATTTTGTCGCGTAAAACATCATGTTCTTATGCAGGTTGATGACCGAACATGTTTTGTCATCCAGGCAGCTCTGGCTATGCCGAATGTACATAAAGATGACTTGGGTAAACTGGCAGTCAGTTACATAATTCGGTTTTTCCGATTTTTGTAATGTAAAAATACCATTTTAGCTAAGACCCAAAGTTCGATACTCTTATTCAAAATTAAAGACTAACCTCAATCATGGAGACAATGATGAGCTTGATTAATACTGAAGTTAAACCATTTAAAGCAACTGCTTTCCACAATGGCCAATTTGTTGAAGTTACTGAAGCTGACCTTAAAGGCAAATGGTCTGTAGTATTCTTCTACCCAGCTGACTTCACTTTTGTTTGCCCAACTGAACTTGGTGACCTTGCTGACAACTACGCTGAATTCCAAAAACTAGGTGTGGAAATCTACGGTGTTTCTACTGACACTCACTTCACTCACAAAGCTTGGCACGATACTTCTGACGTAATTGGTAAAATTCAGTACCCATTAATCGGCGATCCAACTTGGACTCTTTCTAAAAACTTCGAAGTTCTAATCGAAGCTGACGGCCTTGCGGACCGTGGTACTTTCGTTATCGATCCAGAAGGCAAAATCCAAATCGTTGAAATCAACGCTGGTGGTATCGGCCGTGATGCTCAAGAACTTCTTCGTAAAGTTAAAGCAGCTCAGTACGTACACGCTCACCCAGGCGAAGTTTGCCCAGCTAAATGGAAAGAAGGCGAAGCGACTCTTGCTCCTTCAATCGACCTAGTTGGTAAAATCTAATCCGTATTAGATTGCACTGATTGAAAAAAGCCACGCATTTGCGTGGCTTTTTTATTTGAACAGTATCAGGCAACTTTACGCTGTGCACCAGCTGTCGTCTGAATCACATCATGGATGAATTTCAATTTCTGTTGCACGACCGGATTAATCAGGAAAGGATAAAAGTCATCCTGCCCCATACTGCGGTTCAAGCTATTCATGGCAAAAGCTACGGGTAACCAGGCCTGATAAATTTCATCAAAATTACAGGTGTAATAAGGATTTATCCGCTTTACCAAGGTCATGAACTGATCATCACGTTCTTCTACTACATGTGGATGGATCTGCATGCCGAAGGAATCGGCAGTTTCCAGTACATCGACGATGTGCAGATAGTGTGCCCAGGTTTCGGCCCAGTCCTCCCAAGGATGCATGGTGGCATATGTACTAATATAACGCTCCATCCAGTCTGCGGGCGGTCCTTGATGGTAATGCCGATCTAAAGCTTCCTGATAGTCCATGCGCTCGTCCCCAAACAGTTGCCGGCAAGGCTCCAGAAATTCGGTGTTATCTACCAGTACATCCCAGTAATAATGTCCAATTTCATGCCTAAAATGCCCAAGCAAAGTGCGATAAAGCTCCTCCATATTCTTGCGTTCCATGGCACGTTCGACATCATCTGCTTCTGCAATATTAAGGGTAATCACTCCATTATCATGTCCAGTCATGACTTTAGGTTCATCCGGACTATTTGGATTGGCCTTAAAATCAAAAGCTAAACCAGATTCAGGATTTTCCTGCCGAGACTGCAACGGCAACTTCCAGCGCAATAAAGAATAAACCAGGCGATGTTTTGCGAGTTCAATTTTATGCCAACGCAGTCGATACTGGGGTTCATTTAAATTGGGAATCACACGATTCAGGCGACAAGCCAGACAGAAGTCATGAGGATCTTCTTGCGGAATCACCCAGTTACACACCGCATACTCGGCATTAGCACAATAACGGTATTTGGCCTGTGTATCTGGTTCTGTCAGTATTGATCCATCTGTATTGGATTCTAAAGCCACCATCAACATGGTCGAGCTATCAAACCCCAGCAGATGTTGACATGCAGTACAGTAATTATTATCAAAATAAACAGGTTGCTGGCAGTGGGAGCACTTAAATAATTGCATGTAGAAATAACTCTGCTTCGTTCTTGTTTTCCCCTCATCTTAAAGCAGTTTTTTTTGACTACCTTAAATTTTTTGTAGCATTTTCTTGCAACAGGTATCCAGATTTTGCATATTTTTTGCTTAATTGAAATGTATCGTTTCTTGATGAAGATTTTACCCTGAGCTATTGATTGAATTGATCATCTTGGAAAGGCTAAGAAAGAGAATAAATTTACAAAGCAACTATATAGAACTTAGTGCCCTTGAATTAAGTTCAAGAGATAGACCAATAAGAATTAAATCTAAATCTTCCTGTCTATTGGAGGTGTAGTATGGCTCTACTTTTAACAGTAATTTCCTGGAAATATAATCCTTCAAGCCGCCAGCTTAAAATTTTCTATGACAATGGTTTAACCGAGCTTTATCATCCAGTGCCCGAATATATTTATGACAACTTACTCAGGCGTCATGACAAGGCGGCCTTTGTGAAAAAATACCTGGAATATGATCTTAATTTTACCCGAATTTACAGTGATTAAAACCCGGCTATTTACTCGAAACTATTATTGAAAAGTAATCAGGAGTAAGCCTGCACCGATATCCACTGTAGAAGAAACAAAACGCTTATCCAGATCGACCAATGCCCTGAAAACTGCTACCTGCTCTGCATGAGAAAGTACATTATCCACTACAAGTAACCCACCCTGCCGTTGCAACAATTGCGGCAGGTAGCTCCAATATTCAACATAAGCATCTCGCTCAGCATCCAGCAGAATAAAATCGAACTGCTGCTGACAGGATTGTAAATAATCCAATGCATCTATTACCTGAAAATCGATATAACTGTCCAGCTTTAAATATTGGGCATGTAACTGGGCTTCTTTCGAGCGCTCGGCATCAATTTCCAGAGTCACCATGCGACCTTGTGTGCTTGATAAAGCTTCGGCCAACCATAAAGTGGAATAACCTGTAGATGTTCCGATCTCAAGCACACATTTAGACTGTTGTGCACGAATAAGTATAGAGAGAAACTGCGCCGATGCAGGTTCGATATTACGATAGCGCTGTAACCGATCACTCAGACCAGCATCATGCGCACTAAAGCGAGCATATAATTCACAGACATAGTTTTGAAAATGATTTGTGTGTTCCACGCTCTACTCTCTTATTCAAATGATTAGGTTTTATAGTGCTGTGATTAGTTTAAAGCGCTCTAATTCACGGTCGTCATCTAAAGTTATCACCTCAGTGAACATGCTGAGTGGACGCACCCAGATTGAATAGTCACCGTATAGACATTGATAAACCACCAGCTTTTCTTCAGTCTCACTATGCGTGGCAACATGCAGAACCTGGTATAATTGACCTTTGTAATGCTGATAAATTCCGCGTTGAAGTTCCATTATTTTACTCACTTGATTGAAGCAGATTCATCTTAACTGAAAATTATCACAATACTGCTAGATCACTTGAAAATTCCATTATTAGCCCGATATAAGTTTGATATTAATGATGAAATTTCTATTTAATCTAAATTTCCGATTGAATAAATAAAAACTACCTGTTTTACCTATTTATCTATTTCACTTAATATTCTTTCATCGAATAAATTATTACTCCTTTGGAGACGTTAGCAATGTTAGATCAAAATACAGCAGCCCAATTAAAAACCCTTTTAGAACGCCTTGAAGG
>NZ_DEZM01000238.1:0-3627 GCF_002364825.1 Acinetobacter sp. UBA3132
TTATGGCACAGTATCTGAAGCAGCTTTCTATGGCCGCGGCAGAAATAGAAGAAGCAGAACCTGAATACGTAGCATTAAAAAACCCAGCATAAGCTGGGTTTTTTAACTGAAAAATAATCAGTTTTCAAGTGCTGGCGTAGCAGCTGCAATGGCTTCTGCCACAGCATCATCCTCTGACTGTTCTGCACCTGAATTGGTTTTAGGCTTGTATTCAGTCTCAGAATCCTGGGTGTTTGGTGCTTGAGCAGGTTGTGATGCTGCCGGTGCTGTAGCAGGAGTACTTTGAGCAGGTCGAGTTTCACGACGAATTTCAGTTGTGGTATTCGGCGTTTCTTCACGAATCACTTCAACTGTTTCAGGAATTTCTTCAATTAAAGGCTGATCTGGTTCTGCTGGTTCCAGTGTTTCGAAATTCGGCTGTTCTACTGGGGTTGCTTCCGATGCTGCAGCAACTTCAGTCTGTTCCTCTTCCTTTGGAGCTTCTTTCTTTACACATGCAGTAAGTAAAAGTCCGGTTGCAAGCGCGCCACAGATTAAAAGTTTCTTATTCATCATTACTTCATAGGTAAATGTAGAGGGGATTACAATATTATAGCAGTAAATTAGCAGATAGAAATGATCTGAACTTACTCTAATTTTTTATCGGAAATGCTGCTAGAATAGTCAATTGTTTATTGTTCTTTGAATTGATGCGGATTGACTTTGCTTTCTAGGTGCAAGGTAAAGTAAAATTGCGCAACATTGCAGGCCTATTTAGGCTCGATTGTACGAGAAACCCAATGACCCATTTTATTTTCGTTACTGGTGGTGTTGTATCATCACTAGGTAAAGGTATTTCAGCTGCTTCTGTTGCTGCACTTTTAGAAGCCCGTGGTTTAAAAGTGACCATGGTAAAAATGGATCCATACATTAATGTCGATCCAGGGACAATGAGCCCATTCCAGCATGGTGAAGTTTTTGTTACAGAAGACGGTGCTGAAACAGACTTAGACTTGGGTTACTACGAACGTTTCTTACGTCGTGCGAAAATGACCAAACTGAATAACTTCACATCAGGTCGTGTTTACCAGGATGTTCTGAATAAAGAACGCCGTGGTGACTACCTAGGTGGTACTGTGCAAGTTATTCCACACATTACTGATAATATTAAAGAACGTGTACTTCGCGCTGGTGAAGGTTATGACGTTGCGATCGTTGAGATCGGCGGTACAGTAGGTGACATTGAATCTCTCCCATTCATGGAATCTGTACGTCAGTTAATGGTTGAACTTGGTCACAAGCGCACGATGCTTATGCACTTAACGTTACTCCCATACATTAAGTCTGCAGCAGAATTAAAAACCAAACCAACACAGCACTCTGTTAAAGAACTTCTGTCGATTGGTATTCAGCCAGACATTCTGATCTGTCGTACTGAACACGATGTTGATGCAGATACTACGCGTAAAATTGCACTGTTCACTAACGTTGAAGCACGTGCAGTTGTCGTATGTAAAGATGCGCGTACGATTTATCAGATCCCACGTACTTTCTATGAACAAAATGTTGACGATTTAATCTGTGAACGTTTTGGTTATAACGACCTTCCTGAAGCTGACTTAACAGATTGGGATAACGTTGTAGAAGCTTTACTGAATCCTGAATACACTGTACGTGTAGCAATGGTCGGTAAATACGTTGAACTTCCAGATGCATATAAATCTGTGAATGAGGCACTTTTACACGCAGGGATTCAAAACCGCGTTAAAGTTCAGATCGACTATGTGAATGCTGAAGAGCTTGAAAGTCAGGATGTAAACGAAGTATTAAAAGATGCTGACGCTATCCTGGTTCCAGGTGGTTTCGGTGAACGTGGTACTGAAGGCAAGATGCAGGCAATCAAATACGCCCGTGAAAATGGCGTACCGTTCCTGGGTATCTGCTTGGGTATGCAGTTGGCAGTAATTGAATATGCACGTAACGTTGCTGGTATTGCTGACGCAACTTCGACTGAATTCAACCGTTCAACCAAAGCTCCATTGATTGGTCTGATCACTGAATGGTTAGATGAGCGTGGTGAAGTGCAACAGCGTTCTGTAGATTCTGACCTTGGCGGTACCATGCGTCTAGGTGCACAGAAGTCTGAACTGGTACCAGGGACCAAGACTGCTGCTGTGTACGGTTCTGATGAAATCATCGAACGTCACCGTCACCGTTACGAAATGAACAACCGTTATATCCCAGTGCTGGAAGAGAAAGGCATGAAGATTTCTGGTTATTCACCGATCCAACATTTAGTAGAAACTGTTGAAATTCCTGAACATCCTTGGTTTATTGCGGTACAATTCCACCCGGAATTTACAAGTTCACCACGTGATGGTCATCCATTATTTGCTGGCTTCATCGACGCTGCAAAAAAACAGTATCAAAAAGCACAATAATTGGTGTCAGGACACAACTAGGAAGTTTAAATGTCGCAATTAAAACCACAAGAGATTGTACGTTTAGGCGATATACAAATGGCAAATCATTTGCCATTTGTACTATTCGGCGGGATGAACGTACTTGAGTCCAAAGACCTAGCTTTTGAAATTGCAGAAACTTATGTAGATATCTGTAAACGTTTGGGAATCCCATACGTATTCAAGGCAAGTTTTGATAAAGCCAACCGTTCAAGTTTGAACTCTTTCCGTGGCCCAGGTCTGGAAAAAGGTCTCGAGTGGTTAGCGGACATTAAAAAACACTTTAATGTGCCGATTATTACCGATGTACATGAGCCGTATCAAGCGGCTCCTGTGGCAGAGGTTGCCGACATTATTCAGTTGCCAGCTTTCTTAAGTCGTCAGACTGACCTGGTTGAAGCAATGGCAAAAACTGATGCTATTATCAACATCAAGAAAGCCCAGTTCCTTGCTCCACATGAAATGCGCCACATTCTGCACAAGTGTCTGGAAGCCGGGAATGACAAACTGATTCTTTGTGAACGTGGTTCAGCATTTGGCTATAACAATCTGGTTGTAGACATGCTGGGCTTCGACATCATGAAGGAAATGAATGTACCGGTGTTCTTTGACGTTACCCATGCACTGCAAACTCCGGGCGGTCGTGCTGACTCTGCTGGTGGTCGTCGTGCCCAGATCACGACACTTGCACGCGCGGGTATGGCAACAGGTCTTGCGGGCCTGTTCCTGGAAGCACATCCGGATCCGGAAAAAGCCAAGTGTGATGGTCCTTGCGCATTGCGCCTGTCACAGCTTGAGCCTTTCCTGGCGCAGCTGAAAGAATTAGATACCTTGGTCAAAGGTTTCGCAAAGCTAGATACACATTAATTCAATACACATTGATGCGTCTTTTTTGACGCATCATTTTTATTAATCAACTGAGGAATAGTTCATGAGTCAAATCGTTGACATTCGTGCACGTGAAATTTTGGACTCTCGTGGTAATCCAACCATCGAAGCAGACGTTATCTTAGCATCTGGCGTAGTTGGCCGTGCATGTGCACCATCTGGTGCTTCAACTGGTTCTCGTGAAGCTTTAGAACTTCGTGATGGCGACAAGGCACGTTACCTGGGTAAAGGTGTTAAAACTGCGGTTAACAACGTAAACACTTTGATCCGTGAAGCTTTGGTTGGTAAATCAGTATTT
>NZ_DEZM01000193.1:0-11728 GCF_002364825.1 Acinetobacter sp. UBA3132
TAATCAATTTGATAAATTTTCTTTAAGCCTTGCGGTAGACCCTGTTGATAGAACTGGCTCTGTTCTGCAGTGATGAGGTGAATGGGAACTTGCGGTGCTTTACGCGGGGTACGCCACCACCAGGCCGGAACTGTCCGAAAGATTTCTGCTTCAACCTGTTTTGGAATTTTTAAAGTTACACCACCGCGCTGTTGATCTTCAACAATTCCACTGTCGATATAGTCCTGAAAACACTGTTCATCAAAATGCTTAAACAGACGATTCGATCTCAGCGCCTCTACCGCGTCCAGCTGAGATGACCAGTGGTCTTTACGCTTTAAAGTAATACCTGCCGGAGTAAAGCGATCAATACTTTTTAAATTGAGCTTTTTTACCAGTTCAAATAACGCACTGTTTTTCCCAATCACAAAAGGCGGATCCATAATGATGAGCTTAGAAAATAAAGCTGGCTTTTTATAAGCCGCCATCATCGTAACTAAACCACCAAAAGAGTGTCCAAGTCCAATCACTGATTTTCCTGAAAATTGCTGTTCAATATCGGCAATCACCTCATCCACCAAATAACGCCAGTCTGTGGTAATTGGATAATCTGGATTCATGCCGATCAAAGGAATACTTTTAACCGTATATTCATCCTGAAAACAGTTCAGGAACTTCCGATAGGTCGCTGATGGGATGCCATTGGCGTGGGTAAAATGTAAGGCTGGCTTCATGCGGTTATATAGTTTTTCAATCCATGATGTCTGCAAGCTTAACCTTAAAGATGACTAAAAATGAGCACATATTCTTCCTAAGCATGACCTTGAAGTCACCGAATGAAGAATAAAAGCAGCTGGATTATTTTTGCGAAACTGTCAGATGCTGATTTGCCAGAAACTGGGCACCACAACTGGCTTTGTCACCTGCGACAATCACAGCCCGCCCTAAAACAGTTATGGATTGATTTTTAGCAATGGCGGTTACCACACTATTGCACTTGGGACAGTAATGCTTCATGCCTTGTAAATGCACAGCGATTCCGTGAATTAATATAGAATTTTCCGCTTCAGCAACTACACCACCATGTGAAGTTTGCGAGCCTAGAGTAATAAACGCCTGAGACATTATTTTGATTTCTTTTTATGGTTTTTTACCATTTTAACCGAAGATGATTTTTAACAACAACCATTTACTGACAGCTTATATCTTCAAACAAATATTCTTATCTAAATGAAATAGTTTTAATCATATAAGTCCTGATGATAGCCATCCAAATTTATTGTAGAAAAATAGCCATAAAAAAACAGCCCGAAGGCTGCCTTTTCTTAGATGATTGTTATGGTTTAACCACCACCATCACCTGAATTGCTTCTGGGGTTACAGACAGACCATCCAGTAAGCTTAAACCTTCTTTCTGCAGTTTTTGCAGACGAGAAATTTCATCTTCACGGATACTTGGGTTGAACTGTTTCAAATAGGTCAGGCGATCAATTTCATATTGCCATTTATTGCCATACACTTCTTTGGCTTGTTGCTTGAATTGCGGCAAAGCAGCACGAGCCAGTTCCAGCGCCTGTTGATAACGTGCTTCAATTACTTCACGACGCGCTTTCACGACCTGACGGCAGCTATTGCCATCCAGATGATGCAAGTATGGCTTCAGGATTTGTGGTGCAATTTTTTGCGACAGATCCTGACCTTTTTCGCTCAGCAATACCCGAACCAATTGTTGTGGCAAGCTTGATGGCAAGTTCAGTGCTTTCGGTGCCACCACATCCACTTTAAACCAGACTTCAAGCAATACTGAACCTTGTGGCAATGCGGCAGACTTCAACACCGCAACGTTGGTACTACCAAAACCTTGCGTATTGATCATTTCCATCACACTTTCAGTGAATGGATGTTCAAGCGTCAAGTATTGAGCATCTTCACGGATTTGTGCCTGATCACGATAGAAGGTTGCAGTCATGCCCTCTTCATCCAGAGTCAGACCTTGCACCTGCATTTGATCGGTTGGCTTGATGATCACAGTACCATTACTTTGCTCATCAAAATCAATGTTGGTCGATGCCATAAAGCGCTTCATGAACATTGGCAAAGTCGTATTATCGTCATAATCTTCTAGGGCAGTGACGATTTCCTGTGCCACCATTGGACGGCAAGAGTTGTATTCCAACAGACGGTCACGGCCTTCTTGCAGTTCTGCTTCCAGCGCCTGACGTTGTACAGTCACTTCTTCTAGCAGGTCTTCAAAAGCCTGACCTTTATCTGCCAATAAACAATCTTTTAATTCAATAATGAAGTTTTCTTGCAGTGTTTGCGCAGTTGGCGAAATATTACTGAAAATATTTAGTGCTTCGTTATACCAGCGGAACATACGCTCTTGTGCAGTACCGACCAGATAAGGTACATGGATCTGGATACGATTTTCCTGACCGATACGATCCAGACGACCGATACGCTGCTCAAGCACATCTGGATTTGCTGGCAAGTCAAATAGGATCAGGTCAGAAGCAAACTGGAAGTTACGGCCTTCAGAACCAATTTCTGAACACAGCAAAATCTGCGCGCCATAAGACTCTTCAGCGAAATAAGCTGCTGCCTGGTCACGTTCCAGCAGGCTCATGCCTTCATGGAACATCGCAGTACGGATACCAGCATGAAGACGTAGCACATTTTCCAGTGCTTCTACTACTGGACCACTACGCGCAATCAAAAGCACTTTTTTGTGTTTGAGATCAGTGCGGAGTTTTTCCATCAACCACATTACTCGTGGGTCTGATTCCATCCAGGAACCATCAAGCTGTGATTCTTCTGGCCACATTTGCTCACGTAGCTTGCCATCTTTAGACCAGTTTTCAGGTGCTGGTAATGGTGCTGGCTGGCAGTCACGCCCTGGGAAGCCCTGAATGGCTTCACGGGTATTACGGAACAGGATACGACCTGTTCCATGGCGGTCCAGCAGTTCGTGAATCGCACGGAAACGTTGCTCAGGGTTATCTTCAATACGATGACCAAGCAGACCTTCAAGTGCTGCCAGATGCCCTTCTTCAAGTGACATATCTGACATTAGCACTTCCGCAATTTTTGCAGTCTGCTGATATTGTGCTTCCTCATCCAGGAAACGGTCTAATGAACTGAAACGTTGTGGATCCAGCAAACGTAAACGCGCAAAGTGCGATTCCACACCCAGCTGTTCAGGTGTTGCCGTTAACAATAATACACCTGGTGTTTTTTCAGATAGTTCTTCAACCAGATCGTAACGGTCGTTACCTCCCTCTTCTTCACTCCACATCAAATGATGCGCTTCATCGATAACAAGAAGATCGAAACCAGCTTCAAGCGCCTGCTCACGCAGGTCTTCGTGGTCAATCATCAGGTCAATAGAAGCAATAATGCGCTGTTCAGTCAGGAATGGGTTCAGATCAGGATCGTGTTCTTTGATCGATGCAGTACGAGTTAAATCAAATAGTGAGAATTCCAGATTGAAACGACGGCGCATTTCAATCATCCACTGATATTGCAGTGAATCTGGTACCAGAATCAGAATACGTTCAGAACGGCCGGTTTTTAGCTGTTGGTGAATGATCAAACCGGCTTCAATGGTTTTACCCAGACCTACTTCATCCGCCAGCAATACACGTGGTGCAAAACGTTTACCGACTTCGTGTGCGATATACAGCTGATGCGGAATCAGTCCTACACGTGAGCCAACCAGACCACGTAACGGGCTGCTTTGCATATTGGCTTGCATGAGCATGGCTTCAATGCGTAGATCATACCATTCTTTATAATCGATCTGGCTAGCCAACAAACGGTCTAATGGCTTAGACAACTGAATGGTTGCACCAATACGGGTTTCATTCAGAGCTTTACGTTCTTCAGTACCATCACTTAAAGTACGTGAAACCTGATAACGCACCACGCCGTTGCGATCTTCAAAAGATTCAACCGTCCAGGTATTGCCTTCCTGGTCTTGCAGTTCATCATTTACATTAAAAATGATACGAGACAAAGGCGCATTGCTACGTGCATAGACACGGGTTTCGTCGCTTTTCGGGAATAAAATGCTGACCGATCGCTCATCAACATCAATGAGAACCCCCAGACCGAGTTCTGTTTCAGTATCTGATAACCAACGTTGACCAATAGCAAACTGCTGCAATTTTTCCACCTTTATCTTAAGTACAAGACTGTAAAGATTATGCTCAAAAATAACACATCATTTGAGCAAAATTTCACACCTTCAAGCAATATATTTTGACACAAAGCCCACCAAAAGTGGGCATCAATAACGACGATTAAACAAGTATTTCCTAGAATGGTGCAGGGCAATAAAACTCGACTTTTTCTGCATTTTTAGGATGAATAAAACTGAGCTGTTCTGCATGCAGACACAGGCGTGGCATCAACTGTTGCTGTTGCACTGTAGCATATAAAGTATCGCCAATAATTGGATGACCGAGATACTGCATGTGTACACGGAGCTGATGTGAACGGCCGGTAATGGGTGTCAGTTTGACGCGAGTAACGGGCTGTCCCTGAATTTCAAAATGCTCGACTGCCTGCCAGTGGGTCAATGCGGGCTTATTATGATTTGGTTCAGCAACATGTAATGGTGGACGGCTTGGATCATAGATCACCGGTATATCGACAGTACCTTCACCGTCTAATGTTCCGGCTACAATAGCTTGATAGGTTTTATCGGTTTGGCGTTCCTGAAACTGGCGCGAAATAGATTTTTGTCCTTCACGGCTTAAGGCAAAGACCAGAATTCCTGAAGTGTCCCGATCGAGACGATGAATAAGCAGTGTTTTTGGTTCTAATTCTACTAATCTGTTAATCAGGCAATCTTGCAAATCTTCTGTTTTACCGGGTACTGTGAGTAAACCTGCTGGTTTATGAATGACCATAAAATCGTCATCACGATGAATCAGATGTTCGGTTAGAAAATTGCTCAAAGTTCAATCCCTGGCTGATCGCGCAAAACAAGGCGGCAATGATAGAAAGCTTGGCACAGAATTACAATGTCGTTTTCTGTAATTGCCGATGAAATTTCCGATTATATTAAGAAAATTGCCCAATTCGTGCTTATCTGCGTGCTGATTGCAGAACAAAACTCACCAGTTCTTCTAGTGAAGGATATTCATAAACATCTTCATAACGGACATTTGCACCATTAGCGCGCTACACACCAACCAGGCTTACCACAGCGATCGAGTCCAGTCCGCATTGTCTTAAATCTACATGTGGATCAATATCTAGTACATCCATATCCAGCTGTTCTGCTACTGCTAACATAATACCTTTGCTCGACAACACATATTCTGCTGGCGCACTCAGATTCCATAATCGGGTCAAGCTATAACTATTCATATGATGCAAGCCTTGTGCAGAAATATTATCGATCCACTGAATGTGCTGTTCTTGATTTGACAATAGGATCGCATCATCAATCACGCAAATTTGCTCAGTCACACTTTGTAAATGTGGCAGGATTTGTTTCAACATTGAGGTGATTGTGCCTGCAAAGATTAACTGTGGATGGGTTGAGGCATATTCACCGAGTTGCTGCATACCTTGAATCAGATCATCACCGTACAGGTCAACAATGGGAATATCGAGTGCTTTGGCTTTGTTGCTGATTTGAATCAGGTTTTGCATAAGCACACTGTCTTGAATCCCCTGCATCATGCGTAGATTTTGTAAGCCTACAAGAACTAGAACAGATTGTGTTGAGGACAGCTGCCATTTGGCTTGGGAAGGTGCAAACTGGATTTTTTTAGGCATTGGGTACAGCATAGTAGACTCTTATAAATACAAAATGGCATGAGGATTCATGATATTTTAGTCTAGTCTCAATTTGAAAAATTTTTGATTGCACAAACATTTATTGAACTAATTTCATATAATACCCTTATATTAAATAGACATAAATTTAGTAAATTATTCATGCTCCATCTTTAGAAAAACTTGCAGATTCTTTTTTAATTTGTAATCCTTGTCACTAAGGGTGTCTAACTAAGCTAAGGCAGGTGTGTGTTGTAGTCGGGCCGCTACAATAATGATAAAGAGCGCCTGTATGTTGAATTTCAAGATTTTTAATAAAGTCTCTACAGAAGTATTGACGATAAAAAATGACCTCCAGCTTAATTCTGAGCAGCAATTAATTAATAAATATAGAACTTCTACTTCTGAAGATTATAGACAAGCTATTGTTTTGATCTTTAAAGAACGTGGTTACACTAGACTAGAAATAGGCCAAATATTCGAAAGGTAAATTTAAACTTTTTCTAAAATTGGAGAAAATATAATAAACGTGACATGAAATACGATTTTTATTTTATATAGAAAAGCCCCCTCATTACCGATTGGGCTTTTATTTGATATTTCACGCTTCATTTTGGAACAATTTATTGAATTGAGTTAATCAATTTCTATTTTGAATTAACTCAGCTGTGCTAAAAACTTCTCAATTGCTACCTGAGCAATCTCCGCATCTTCAAACGACTTCACACCAGATACACCGATTGCACCCACTAACTGCCCTTGATACAGAATCGGCTCACCACCTTCCAGCATACCTGAGAAAGTATCCATGGTCAGAAAGCCCATTTGCCCACCTTTGATAATATCTTCAAACAGCTTGGACGGACGGCGACTGATTGCAGAACAACGTGCTTTTTCCAGACACAGGTTTGCTGTCATAGGTGATGCACCATCCATACGCTTCATTGCCAGCAAATTGCCAGTTTCATCAACGACAGCAATACTGACATTAAAGCCATTTTCTAGTGCATATTCATAGGCCTGATTTAACAAAAACTCAGCATCGCTTAAGGTCAGATAATGTTTGGTTTTCATTCAACTATCCAATTTCTAATTTATCAATTTCAAATCTTTGCGATCTAATTAAAAGAATAAAATAAGCCCGAAGGAATTCGGGCTTATGTTCCCTCTCCTTTTAGGAGAGGGTTAGGGAGAGGTCGAATTACCCTTTCATTTCAGCAAAAGTTTCTTTAGCCGCTTGGATTGTAAACTCAATATCTTCATCACTATGCGCAGCTGAAATAAATCCTGCTTCAAATGCAGATGGAGCCAGGTTCACACCACGACTTAACATGCCATGGAAGAATTTTTTGAAGGCTTCAACATCACATTTTAGCATTGAATCAAAGCTGGTGATGTCTTCTTGATCCGTGAAGTACAGGCCAAACATACCACCGACTTGTTGGGTCTTGAATGGAATACCAGTTTCATCCGCAGCAGCTTGTAAACCAACCAGCAGTTTCTCAAGTTGCGCAGTTAATTTCTCATAGAAACCTTCTTGACGCAGATGTTTAAACATCTCAATGCCAGCACGCATCGCCAGCGGATTCCCTGACAATGTCCCCGCTTGATATACCTTACCTAAAGGTGCAATGCATTCCATCACTTCACGTTTACCTCCGAATGCACCCACTGGCAGACCTGCACCGATGATTTTACCTAAAGTGGTTAAGTCAGGAGTTACGCCATAATGTGCTTGCGCGCCACCAAGACCCACACGGAAACCTGTCATCACTTCATCAATAATGAAAACTGAACCATGCTCATCACATACATCACGAATGGCTTGCAAGAAACCGTCAATCGGTTTCACCAGGTTCATGTTACCTGCCACAGGTTCAACAATCACACCCGCAATTTCAGAACCGAACTTGGCAAAGCATTCTTTTAAGGTAGCGATGTCATTGTATGGAAGTGTTAAGGTATGTTTTGCAAAGTCCGCTGGTACGCCCGCAGAAGTCGCTTCGCCCTCGCCTTTGGTCAAAAGCCCTGAACCTGCTTTTACCAGTAAGGAATCCGAGTGACCGTGGTAACAACCTTCAAACTTCACGATCTTGTCACGGCCAGTATAACCACGTGCCAGACGGATCGCAGTCATCGTTGCTTCAGTACCTGAGTTGGTCATACGAACCAGTTCAATTGATGGCATGATATCGCAAATGATATCCGCCAAAGTCGTTTCATGAACCGTCGGTGCACCAAAGCTTAAGCCATCTACCGCAGCATCCTGAACAGCTTTAATAATAGCTGGATGCGCATGACCCAAAATCATCGGGCCCCATGAACCGACATAGTCCACATAACGTTTACCATCGACATCGTATAGATAAGCACCTTGTGCTTTCTCGATAAAGACTGGCGTACCGCCTACGCCGTTAAAAGCACGTACAGGTGAGTTTACGCCACCTGGAATATGTTTATTGGCTTGTTTAAATAGTTGTTCTTGCTTTGGAGATAAACTCATGAAAATCACTCAACTCAAAAAAATAAGATAAGAAATAAAAAATTAAGCTTGTTCAGCAAATAGTTCTGACCAGTCATACACACGTTGACCGACAGTAGACATTGAACGACCTAAAACATCGCTAATAACCGCACAAAGATCCGCACCTGCCCCAATCACCTCTTTCGAGTTTTCAACAGTTAAGCCACCAATTGCACAGATGGGTACATTTAATTTTTGCTTGGCCAGTTTTAAGGTTTCCAAGCCAATATTGCCCGCTTCAGGTTTGCTATCAGTGGCATAGATCGCGCCAAATGCCACATAATTTGCACCATCTGCAATGGCTTGCTCAGCCAGCTCAAGTGAGTTGTTGCAACTACGACCAATCAAAACATTTTTAGGTAACCGTTCAACAGCTTCCTGAATGGAACCATCACCCTGCCCCAAATGCACACCTACGCCATATTTTACCGCAGTTTCTAAATCATCATTAATCACAAATGGAACTTTATATTGTTCACACATTTGTTTCATATATTCGATTTCATAAGCCTGATTTTCTTTCGCCACTTTTTTACGACGATACTGAAGTACTGCAACTTCATAAGTTGCCATCGCACCTTCAAGTTTCGCAAGAAGAAGTTCAATTGGATCATCATTGGTAATTAAATATAAACCGCGCATGACTGCCGCCATTCAAAATACATCAGCTATTATAGGCATAACCAGGAGCATGATGACACCATGCAAACTTATATAACGACATATTTTCAGTAAATAAATACAAGGAATGCAGTATCAAAATAACCAGTTCATTTAATGTGGAAAATTAATAATTTCAGGGATAATTTATATCTGCTATTTGACTTAAATAAATCACATAAAAATAATCATCAGTTATGAATCACTCATTTGATACCCTGATTTTTATGCACCCAATTTGTAGGAACATTGCAGAATGTCAGGTAATAATTTTACCTTGCCGGATGTTGGCCATAAAAAAAGCCCGGAGAAGGTCACTCCAGGCATGGAAAACTGTGTAATTCTTTCGCTGTATCTTTTGGTAAAAGATTACCATGAAACAACGCCTTAATTATTAGAACATTAACTCTAAGCTTGCAAGCGTTTTCCTGTAATTTTGATGACCTATCAATACATTTTTTTATTTTTTAACCAGCTCTAACTTGGAATCTTGTCCTGATCACGACTAATCAGGCTGATATTGCCACGCAATACATCAGCAAACATACGCCAATCCGAGACAAAACTATATAGTGGCTGCTTAAAGCTAGCGGGCTTGTTTTTCTCAAAAATAAAATGTCCGATCCAGGCACAAGCATAACCCGATGCCAATCCATAGAGAAAATATTTAGGTTTGCGCTGCATGATCGCCTTGCCAAAGAAATATAGCCCGATACTGCTTCCTGCCACATGCAGACGGCGACTCATGATATTGCGGTGTTCAGTCAGATAAAATCGATAAAATTCATGATAATCACGGATCGGCATTGGCTGGCTAACTGCTAGCGTCAGATTCGCTTTAGGTTCTACTTGTGCATTCATGGCATCATCCTGATATTTTTAATTTCACATTAGCGCATTATTTAAACATTTAAAAGTGCGATTTCATGCAGTGGGCTTTCTCAGCTATGTTTAATTTTCCTCGAATCTAGCATGCTTTCAACTGCTTAGATATGAATAAATTCTATCAATTTAAACAGGTTCATGATTTTTTTAGCCTGGTCAAGTCTTACTAAAAAAATGATTTTAGTTACAATCTTCGACTTAAAAATTAAAAACATGATTGCAGCGTGTATGTGCTCACATCCACAGCATATACAAAGCACCATCAGCTCTGTCTATCACCTTTATAGACAGTACAAACAGGATATTTATCATGGTTGAAGTTGAACTTAAATTTCAGATTCCTGCAGCACGCCGCACTGCGCTGTTAAAGGCACTTGATCCGAAGAAGTCCGAACAGATTCAACTGCAAGCTAAATACTATGACACCGAAGACCGTCTGCTTTCAAAAAGTGGCGTAGCCCTGCGTCAGCGTCTGGAAGGCACTCGTTGGGTACAAACCTTAAAAGCAGCCGGTAAAAGCCATATTGAACGTTTTGAACATAATCATGACCTGGGTGAACTGGAACGGGCACCTGAACTGGATCTAAATATTTATGCCACTGCACCAGAAGCGCAACAAATTTTAAATAACGCACTGGGTGATCAGATCAGCCAGCTCAAGCTACAGTTTGAAACAAATATTACCCGTACCTTGCGTGTCATTGAATATGAAGGCACTGGAATTGAAGTTGCCCTCGATATCGGTGCGATCCGTACTCTAGATGCCGAACAGGAAGTCCATGAAGTCGAATTCGAACTAAAAAGTGGTTCAGTTGAACAATTGCTGGCATTTAGCTTTGAATGGGTTAAGAAATATCAGCTATGGCTCGATGTGCGCAGCAAAGCAGAAATCGGTAACCTGCTTGCAACGCAGCAAAAAGTTAGCCCAGCGGTACCAGCTAAAGAATTCCAGCTCAGCAAAAAAGATAGTGCAGCCAAAGCTTTATGTAGTCTGATCGCCCAGCAGATGCAGCATTTACTGCCTAATATCGCAGCAATTTCAGCGCAGGTCGCAGAGCAGGATCATATCGATCAGGCTCAGCAAGCGCTAGAGCATTTGTATCTAAGTGTTCTGTTATTTAAAAACTGGCATTCTGGCATTTCAGACAAATGGGCACATCAGCTGGAAGCTTTTAAGAAGCAGTTTGAACACTTGCAGCATTTACAGCATATGCAAAGCACATTAGCCGCCTTTTTACAGAATCCGACTACTGCAGAAAACCTGAGTAAAGATATTCTATATGCCAAGGAAAAACTGGGTAATCTGGTGAAGTCGACACAGAATGTGCATCACTATCTGGAACTGCTGATCTTTAGCCTGAAAGAAGATGTCAAAAGCACACAGGATTTAAAAACCGTAGCACAGGCAACTTTGCAACAGCAATATAAAGCTTTACAAGAGCAGATGAACCAGACTGAAATTCATGATTTTGAACAACTAGATCTACTTGCGGTGCGTATTCAGGAACTGAAGTTCAGCTTTCCAATTCTGACTTCAATTTATGATGTGAAAAATCTACAGAAATACAGTAAGGCGCTAAATGATGCGCAGCTGGCAGCAGCTGAATACCAGACTCTAGCCTCCTCAGCAGTCTATATTCAGCAGACTGAGCTTGAAGCCAGTGACTGGTTTGTCCTGGGCTGGCTGACTGCAAAGCAGGAAGTTTATGCACAAAAACTGCTAGAGGCCACAGAACAGTTTCTGATAAGCCGCAAGTTTTTAAAATAAAGTCGCTTTATCAAGTTTTATTGCAGTTGTAGAAAATCCATCCTAAAGCACTTCAGTCGCAGAGGTGCTTTTTTGTTGCATTTGCAGCTTATCTTTTCCAAACGCTTTGGGCTATATTCACT
>NZ_DEZM01000200.1:0-2296 GCF_002364825.1 Acinetobacter sp. UBA3132
GATCTTAAGAGGACGTAATTTTCATGAATAAATAAGAACTCATTCCTGCAATTGCAGCGAAAGGGGGATTATCTAAGGCTGACGCTGGTAAGGCTTTAGATGCTACAATTGCTTCTGTTACTGAAGCGCTTAAATCAGGTGATACAGTTACTCTCGTTGGTTTTGGTACTTTCGGTGTTAAAGAACGCGCTGCACGTACTGGCCGTAACCCACAAACTGGTGCTACGCTAGAAATCAAAGCAAGCAAAGTACCTAGCTTCAAAGCTGGTAAAGGCTTGAAAGACGCTGTAGCTTAATCGCCAACAGCAACCAAACGCGCCTCACTAGGCGCGTTTTTTTATTGATTAATTAAATAGTCAGGATTAACACATTCATTCAGTGGGTTTTTTCGGGTAAAATCCCATGCAAATAAAATATTGGAATACTTATGGAATCTTTTCGTAAAGTTATTAAGGGTTGGCTGGGCAAGGTCTTGCTCGTTCTGTTTTTGACCCCTTTAGCGCTTGTAGGTATTGAAGGATATTTTAGTGGTGGGAACAAAGATACAGCCAAGACGGTAAATGGCACAGATATCTCTAAAAAAGAACTGGAATCTCTGACAAAATCATTCAAAGAACAATATCTCAGTTATGCCAATGGCGATGAAACATTATTAAATCAGGCATTCATTGATCAAAAAGCTATGGATACGCTGGTTGCACGTACAGTTTTGCTACAACAAGCTGAAAACCTGGGCATCAGTCTCAGTGATCAGCAAATTGAGCAAATGATTGCTCAGCAACCGAGTTTCCAGCAAAATGGTCAGTTTTCAAATGCGCTCTATGAAAACTATTTGCGTTCTGTAGGCATGAACAGCCAGCAGCTGATTGCAAGCCTGCGCACTGACCATGCTCTTAAAATGTTGTCATCTACCTTTATTGACTATCCATTGGTTAGTAAACTGGAAATTCAGCAGATTGCTGACTTGCAGACTGAACAGCGTCATGTGCATATTGCCAGTGTCAATCTTGAGAACTACAAGAAAAACGTTAAGGTGACTGATGCAGAAATTGCAGCTTATTATGAAAAGCATAAGACTGTATTCAAGCAGCCAACGAGTGTGGATGTAGATTACGTAGTTTTAAAAGCGGGTGATATTAATACCGTTGCTGTTACGGTAACCGATGCCGAACTACAAGATGCCTATAACAGTTTTGTTGCGGCACAAAAATCGACTGCCAAGCCAGAAGTGAAACATATCCTGATCACTGCGGATAACCGTTCTGAAGCTGAAGCGCAAAAACTCGCAACAGATGTAGCAGCTAAGATCAAAGCGGGTACAACATTTGCTCAGGCTGCAGCTCAGTATTCAGAAGATCCTGAATCTAAGGCCAAAGGCGGTGCAATCGCAGTTTATGAAGCGGGTGTGTTCGGTGATGCTTTTGATAAAGCTGTTGCTTCATTACAATCTGGTCAGGTTTCTGCACCCGTGAAAACAGATTATGGTTATCACATCATTGCTGTACAGGCACCTGATGTAGCTGTGCCATCATTTGAATCACAAAAAGCACGTCTGACTGAAGAGGTGCTGGCTTCTAAAAAATCAAATGCATTCTCTGATACTGTGAATAGCCTGAATGATATGGTGGTCAGCAGTGACTCACTGGATGTGGTAACACAAGAAGTTAAAGGTGTTCGCGTACAATCAGCCAAAGGCGTGACATTGTCTACACGGGATCCATTACTCAGTGATGCCAATGTGAAAGTGAAGCTGTTCAATGACGATGTGAAGAATGGTGACCGTAATGTATCATCTAGCATACAGTTGGCAAACGGTGATGTAGCCTGGGTGAAAGTGCGTGATTACCATGCAGCAGGTGAGCAATCACTGGCGGAAGCGAAACCACGTGTTAAAGCAGAACTGATTGAAGAAAAAGCGCGAGCTCTTGCAAAAGCCCAGATTCAGAAATCATTGGATGAGTTTAAGACCAAACCTGCTGCTTCTGTAGCAAAAGGTAATCTGGTGTTTGAAGATGCGGGTATCTATACGCGTGCTGAAGGCTTGCTAAAACGTGATGTACAGCGTGCAGCATTTAGCCTGAAAGCACCTAAAGCTGGATTCTGGTCTGTGACGACTGCAAGCTTGCCTAATGAGCTGGTAGTAGTTGCTGTATCTGAAGTGAAGAAGAATCCGATTGATGTCTTAAGCGAAGAACAGCGTACTGAACTGGCAAAACTTTATGCCCAGTTACGGGGTCAGCAAGAATTTGATGATTATACGCGTTATCTGAAATCGCAAGCGAAAATCAAATAACAG
>NZ_DEZM01000200.1:2326-12348 GCF_002364825.1 Acinetobacter sp. UBA3132
ACAGATTTTCCTTTAAAAAAAACCGGCTTTCGAGCCGGTTTTTTTTATTTTCTGGGAAAGTTTTTGCTCTATAAGAACGCCATCTTTAGAGTCAAGGAGGCATTGAAATACTGAAATGTGTTCTAAATTTTGGTAGTAAATTCCCTGATGAGTAAATAAAAAAAGAGGGACATTTTATCCCGCTTTTTTAAATAGTTCGATTTACTCAGCACGAACCTTAATTTCATAGCCGGTATATTTACGGATATTAATAACACCGGTATCCAAGATCAGGTACTGGCCTTTGATACCTTGTAATTTGCCACGGATCACTGGGGTTTTATCCAGATTATGTGATTTGATCTTTTCAGGATAGCTTTCTACCGGATAAATAAACTCGCGTGGGCGTTCTTGTTCCAGAATCTCGACATTTTCATTAAAGTCCAGACTCATGCTGAATTCATCACGAATACTGGTAATTTGTGGTTCGAATTCATCCAGCAGCTGGTCACGGATATCAATCAGGTTAAGGGGCTCAGCCTCACCTTTGAGCAGTTTGCGCCAATCGGTTTTATCGGCAACCTGGGTGCCGAACATGACTTCCATTTGACCTGAAAGACGACGAGAACCTACTTTCATGATGGGTAAGGCTTGCGTTGCACCCTGATCCAGCCAGCGTCCTGGCATATGGTTGACACGGGTAATTCCGACTTTAAGTCCACTAGAGTTAGCTAAATATACAATATGAGGCTGGAAACATACTTCATGCGCAAAGGTGTCTTCACGGCAGGTACCTAAATGATAGTGGCAGCTCTCGGGCTTCATAATACACATGTCACAAGACGCTTTGGTTTTAAAGCATTTGAAGCAGTGACCTTGAGAAAATGATTTTGATGTTTTGGTACCACAAGACACGCAGTAGATATTACCGGTCCAGTCGATCTCGATTTCTTGACCCAGACTAAATGGAAGATCAATTTCTGAACGATCTAATATGAATTTATATTCAACATTTGCCCTGTGTATATCTTGATCAGTTACACTAAGGTTCTTGAGACCGGCATGCATTTTATGGCAAATGCCTTGAAGTTCCATATAAATTACTCACTTAAATCATAAGGATGCTGTTATGGCTGAACAGAATGTCATCACTTCGATGCTAGACGATTTTGCGCAGGAACAGCCCATAAAAACTGCGATTTGTATTGGTCAGGATTTGACCCAGATCAAGTTTAATCAGTCCATTCAATGGCATTATTTTAGCGTATCTGACTTTTTAAGTCTGCCTTTTCAGCAACGTTATGATCTGGGAGTAGTGATGCTAGATACACCTGAAACGAGTGAGTTATCAGATCAATTGATCAGTCAGATATTGGTCAAGCTGCGTGACTTATTTGCAAAACGTCTGGTCGTAGTAAGCCGTTTGCAGGATGAGAAACTACTCCGTTCTTTAGGGCTAACCCAACTTATTGATAAAACAACACATAAGGCCGACTTTGCCCTATGGCAATTTAATATTCTGACTTATAAGCATGTACCAGACTGGTTTAATTCCAAATTCTGGGCCAATCCGGAAAATTGGAATAAGTTCCGCTGGTAAGGAAAAAATCTACTAAATTTCATTGCAAATATTAACATATTCATCCATTTCAACCTTCTGTTCAGCACGTATGCTGTAAGAAAGATTGACAGGATAAGCAGTATGACAAACCTCAGTAATATTGTGGAGATGCTGGCCAAGCAGGCCTTGGGCGGTAGTCAGCAACAGCAGAATACCAATCAGCATCAATCCCAAAACCAGTCGCAACAGTCACAAGGTGGGTTGGGTGGAATTCTTGGTGCCGTACTTGGACAGTTAAATCCGGGTAATACGCATCAAACTGGTCAATCCCAGCAAGGCGGCTTGGGTGGGATTTTAGGTTCTGTACTGAGTCAACTGGGTGGTGCTAGTCAGCCACAGCAGCAGTCAAATCAGCAGACGCATCAGCAACCTCGATCATCAGGATTCGGAGCAGGTGGAACCAAGACCTTACTTATTGCTGTACTGCCATTAGTACTTGCCTGGATTCAAAAGCAGGGTGGTTTACAGGGAGCATTGGATAAGCTTAAAGGTCAAGGCTTAAACAGTCAGGTTGATGACTGGGTGTCTACAGGTCCTGGTGAGAATGCGCCCGTGGATAACCAGCAGTTACAGCTGTTATTTGATGATCAGGAGGTGGAACAGGTGGCTGAGCAGGTGCATGCCCCAAAGCAGGATGTATATAGCGCCATTTCCAAAGTCTTACCGCAGATTATTGATTCATTAACTCCGCAGGGTGAGCAAACCAGCAAGCAGGAAGCCAATAATGATATTCAGAATGTTCTGAACATGGTGTCAGGTTTCTTAAAGCGTTAACTATAATCTCTTTTAAAAAAGCCCGGCTATAAATGCCGGGTTCTTTTGTATTTTTATAAATTATGAGTGTTCCAAATCCAAGCTAAACAGACGATTAGATTTGCTAATTTTTTTGGCCACATAATGTGATTTGCGCAGACGTATTAAAATAATCTGAGATTGGAATTCCAGCTCACCAAATTCCGGTTCGACCTGCACATAATGTAGCTGACCAAATTCATCCCTTACACGGGCTTGAGCTGAAAATCCGGGACGGGCATTACCACTGGAAATGGTTGCCAGACGACCAATCAGATTGACATGGTGCTTTTTGTATTTAGGTGGAATCACCTGATCCAGACAGTGAATCATAAATACTGTAAAAAAAATTGCAATAATCAACGCAGGAATAATCAGGTAATACGCCGGTAGAAATTCCTGTTCCTGAGAATAGATCAGCAGTTGCAGCACATAACCGGCAACACTGAAATTCATCAGCAGGAAAAATACAATTAAAATTTTCGAAAATTTAACATTAAGCAGGTCGAGATTGCGGAAGTAGAAAGGGGAAATCTGTTTCAAAAATTTCGTCGGGCGAATTTTAAATAAATAACCTAAGGTTTCTACCACGCCCAGCAAAATCACAGCGAATAAACTTAAATGAAAAGGCATCAAGTTATAGTCTACGAAAAATGCCGGCATGGTAGCGTCCAATTTCAGAGTTATTCTGTGAGGTAAATCCCACCATCAGAATGCACGTTAATCTCTACTTTTTCAAGTGCTTGACCTTGACATGGACCAGAAATACATTCTCCGGTTTCAACCAGGAATAAAGCACCATGGGTTGAACACTCAATAAATTCCTGATCACGATCTAGAAACTGGTTTTCCAGAAACTCCAGTTCAACCTGCAAGTGTGGACACAGGTTCTGGTAAGCATAGAACATACCATCGCGTTGAGTAATGAAAATGGTGTCGCCATTTGGCGTTTCAAAAGAACGTGCTTCACGTTCCGGGATGTCTTCGGTCATGCAAATTTTAAACATTAAGCGCATTCCTTTTGGAAGTTTTCCAATAACGCAGCATAGTCAGCAATGGCCAGACGTGGGCCAAATTGTGAAACCACCTGACTTGAAATCAGAATTGCCAATTCAGCTGCAACTTTCCAGCCTAGGCCTGCATTCAGTGCATACAGGAAAGCACCGGCAAAGGCATCACCAGCACCATTGGTATCAACTGCAGTTACAGCACGACCTGGTACAGTAAAGCTTTGACCTTCATTGCAGATCAACGCGCCTTTGGCTGACAATGTAATGACAATGTGTTGGCTGATTTCTTGCAATTTAACTAAAGCGGCTTCAATCGTTTCAGTCTCAGTGTACATCAACGCTTCCTGTTCATTACAGAACAATAGATCTACGCCATCTGCAATCATTTCGTCTAGGCCGGCACGTGCATATTGCACCATGGCTGGATCAGACAGGGTTAAAGCAATTTTCGCATCACTGGCACGGGCAATGGTACGTGCCTGTTCTACAGCATGACGAGCAGTTTCTGAAGTCGACAGATAACCTTCGATATATAGCCATTTTGCAGTTTTGAGAGGTGTGAAATCAATTTGAACGTCAGTCAGTTCCGCAGTGATTCCCAAATAAGTATGCATGGTACGTTCTGAATCTGGACTTACTAGTACCATACAGGTACCAGTAATCCCTTCACTGATTGAACGGGTTGTAGTTTGTATGCCGGCTTCATTTAAACCATCCAGGTAGATTTGACCCAGATCATCATTCCCGACACGGCAGGCATAGAAAGCTGAACCACCGAGCGCAGCAAAAGCCACAGTCGTGTTTGCAGCTGAACCACCAGAAGCCTGGCCTTTATAGTTTTGCGTGGCTTTCAGGTTCTCATACAGCGCAGCTTGTGTTTCACCATCAGTCAGTTGCATGGTGCCTTTTTGCAGGTTGTGTGCAGTTAAAAAGTCGTCAGATACTTTAAATTCCTGGTCAATTAGCGCATTACCAATTGCAAAAAGATCAACATTTGCCATGTCAGAGAGCCACATTCAAAAAACGAAAGTCATAAGTTTACACGAATGCTCAGGTTTGCTATAGGGTGTCGAATCATTTTCAAAAAGTTTTAGGGTATGCTGTAAGGCATTCATTTCGCACTTTGGTCGAATTAAAGCAGATAAATTTCGTAATCCTGCGGTCGTGCCATTGATTTAAATAGCGGATTTTATTTATAAGTGTTATATCACCTGTAACTGCATATTCATGCAAATGCAGGTTGAGCCGAGACTACAATTTCTGACAGTGTGTATATATGGATATTAAAATCGTAAAAGCCGAGCAATTACCAGATCAAATCGAAACTTTTGCTGCTCTGGCAAAAAAGGAAGGCTATGATTTAATTGAGAAATTAGTTGAAGAATATCGCACAGGAAAAAACTCCTTCAGTAAAGATAATGAATATCTTGCTGTGGCTTATGATGGAAACAAGCTGATTGCTTGTGGCGGTTTGAACCAGCAATGGGGACCAGATGGTGTGGAAGAGCGTATTGGCCGTGTACGTCGTTTCTATGTACATCCGAAATATCGCCAGCATGGAGTAGGCAAGCAATTACTGGCTTATCTGGAACAGTTAGCACGTCCGCATTATTCTGCACTTTGCCTGCATACTGAAACCAAACTGGCGGCGAGCTTTTACCAGAAGCAAAATTATGTGTTTGTCGAAAACCATCCGAATTATAATTACTTTAAATATCTGATCTAGCCGATTTTCAATTTAACAAATACGGTTCATAAACTTGGTGATTCATTTTCTAAATGACCAAGTTTACTTAATTCGATCAAAATGATCGGTTTTCAGCGTGAATAATAACAAAAACTACAGCTATAATGCGATCAGTTGTTTTTTATCTAAAAATTAGGAGATCGCATGACTGTAGATGTCACTGAAACCATTTCACAAACTGTACATCCTGCGTTTCAGTTGGTACGTCAACACCATGTTGATGCTTTAGACATTTTAGTGTCTGAATATAAACATAATGTGACCGGCGCCATTCATTATCACCTGGCAACCAATCACGATGAAAATGTCTTTTTAGTGGCTTTCCGTACGCAGCCAATGGACTCTAAAGGCGAAGCGCATATTCTTGAACATACCGCGCTTTGCGGTTCAGAAAAATTTCCGGTACGTGATCCCTTCTTCCTTATGATTCGCCGTTCCCTGAACACATTCATGAATGCCTTTACTGCGGCGGACTGGACAGCTTATCCGTTTGCCACCCAGAATGATAAAGACTTCCAGAACCTGTTAGAAGTGTATATGGATGCTGCTTTTGCAGCGAACCTGAATCCGCTGGATTTTGCCCAGGAAGGGATCCGTATTGAGCTCGAAAATGGTGAACCGGTTTACAAAGGTGTTGTGTTTAATGAAATGAAAGGTGCGATGAGTTCACCTTCAGATCAGCTCTATCATACGCTGGCGCATTACCTGTTCCCGGATACCACCTATCACTACAACTCAGGTGGTGATCCTAAAGATATTCCTGATTTGACTTACCAGGAGTTAGTTGATTTCTATAAGTCACATTACCATCCAAGTAATGCGGTATTCATGACCTTTGGCAACAAGTCAGCTTATGAACTGCAAGAACAGTTTGAAAACTTGGCACTGTCTAAATTTGAACAGGGTGAGACTTTATACTCAACGCCAGAAACCCGTTTGTCTGCACCGGTATCCGTGACTGATACTTATGCAGTTGATGCAGAGGATTTACGTGATAAAACTTATCATGTGATTTCCTGGTTACTACCGGAAGCAAGCGAAATCAAGCTTCGTCTGGGTATGCGTCTAGTAGAAGGTATCCTGTTAGAAGATTCGGCATCTCCACTGCGTCATTATTTAGAAACCTGTGGTTATGCAGATGCAACAGGCCCATTCATGGGGGTTGATGACTCTAACTTTGAAATGACTTTTTATTGCGCAGTTCAAGGCTCAAACCCAGAACATGCTGAAGAATTTAAAAATGGCGTATTCAAGATTCTGGAAGATGTTGCTGCGAAACCGGTAGATCAGCAGGCAGTAGATGCGATTCTGCATCAGATTGAATTGCATCAGCGTGAAATCAATGGTGATGGTACGCCATATGGTTTAAGCCTGATCCTGAACGGTTTAGGTAGCGCGATTCATCACCGTGATCCGGTTGAAGTCTGGGATGTGGATTCTGCAATTGCCGCAGTTAAAGAAGAACTGAAAGACCCGATGTGGCTGTCTAATCTGATCAAAGAACATCTGATTGATAACCCGCACCGTGTGCAACTGACACTGGTTCCAGATGCGACCAAATCTGCCAAAGAGGCCGAAGCGGAAAAAGCACGACTGGCAGAAATTGGCAAAACACTGACTGAAGAACAAAAAGCTGAAATCGTTGCGCAGACTGAAGCTTTAAAAGTCCGCCAGGATACACCGGATGACCTGAACCTGTTACCTAAGGTTGGCCTGGAAGATGTGCCTGCTGAAATGCAAATCGTACAAGGTCAGTTGCGTGAAGTAATTTCCAATGGCATCGATACGCCATTAAACCTTTATTATGCTGGTACCAATGGTATTTATTACCAACAAGTCTTGGTACAGATTCCTGACGAAGTGGTGCAATCACCATACTTTAACCTGCTGTCGATTCTGGTCGGTGAAGTCGGTGCGGGCGAATATGATTATCTTGAATTCCAGCAAATCCAGACTGCTGTTAGCGGCGGATTGGGTATGGGAGCTTCATTACGTTCAAAAGTAGATGACAAGAATAAGATTTCTGCCTGGTTAACGCTCACAACTAAATCTCTGGTAAATAACCTGCAAGCGATTCAGTTGCTGAAAACCGGTTTTGAGCAGCTTCGTTTTGATGAAAAAGGCCGTATTATCGAATTGCTGCAACAGCGTAAAACACGCTGGCATTCGCGTATTTCGGGCTCAGGACATAGCTATGCGATGCAGGTAGCTTCACGTCAGCACAGTGCTTTAGCGACCCGTGATTATCATAACACTGGTCTTGGTGCATTGAACTGGCTGATGAATCTGGTTGCTCAGATTGAGAAAGATGAAGCTGCTTACGATGCCATGATTGAAGAGCTGAAACGCATTCATCGTATTTTACTGCAAGCTCCAAAACAGTTCTTACTGGTTTGTGAAGAACCGCAAGCGGACCATCTGGTAGAAGAAGTTCAGAATGTTTGGGATAAAGTTGCTGTGGACCGTAATCCGGTACAACTTGCTCAAACTGAAAAAGTATTGAATGAAGCAGATGAGGCATGGCTGATTCAGGCCAATGTTCAGTTCTGTGCAGCAGCTTATCCGGCAGTAGAAGTATCTCATCCAGATGCAGCACCATTGATGGTCTTGGCAGGTTATTTGCGTAATGGATACCTGCATAGTGCGATCCGTGAAAAAGGCGGTGCTTATGGTGGCGGTGCCAGCTATGACGGTAATGCCTGTTCATTCCGTTTCTACAGCTACCGTGATCCACGTTTAGCAGAGACTTTCAAGGACTTTAATGCAAGTGTTCAGTGGCTATTAAATGCGGAACAACAGCCACATCAACTGGAAGAAGCGATTCTGGGTCTGATTGCCAGCATGGATAAGCCGGGTTCACCAGCAGGTGAGGCAATTACAGCTTGTTATGCTTACCTGCATCAGCGTACTCCAGCATTCCGTAAGCAGTTACGTGAACGTCTGCTCAATGTGACGCTGGAAGACCTGAAGCGTGTGGCTCAGCAATATCTGATAGAACAACAGCCGTCGCGTGCTGTGGTTGCACCCGTGGCAAAACGTGAAGCACTGGAACAGCTCGGATTTGTAATTCAACAAGTTCAATAAAATAAAAAAGGAAAATTGAATGGCGCTTAATTCGTTTAAGCGCCCAACTTTGCAGCTGAGCATTTTGCTGGGCTGTATGGGTGGGGCGCAGGTGTATGCAGAAGAAAATCAAACGACTATCCCCAGCAGTCCGATGCCAGCAACGGCTGAGGCCTGTGCCGCGGTAGAAACCAGTGCAGAACGTCTAGCGTGTTATGATGCTTTGTTCAAAGTACCAGAAGCTGAAAGAGTGGTACTGGTATCTGAACGTCGCGCAGCTGCTGAACTTGCGCCTGAACCCGATAACCTGAAAGCTAGAATTGATAAAACTGTTTCTACGGTAACGGTCAGTGAAGGCTCGCCACTGAAACCGAACCTGTCTTTATTGGACAGCCGTTGGGAACTTTCACCGGAAAGTAAACTGGGTACCTGGAATATCCGTTCTTATCAGCCGGTGTATGTATTGCCAGGATTTTGGACCTCCGAGAAAAATGAGTTTCCTGAAAGTCCGAATGAACGTAATACGGTAACAGAAGATCAGAACCTGAAATCCATGGAAGCCAATCTTCAGCTTTCACTAAAAACCAAAGCAGTAGAAAATATTTTTGGTAATAATGGTGATATCTGGCTGGCGTATACCCAGTCTTCACGCTGGCAGGTATATAACTCTGAAGAATCACGTCCATTCCGTGAAACCAATTATGAACCAGAAGCCAGTATTGTATTCCGAACCAATTACGATTTATTTGGTCTGGACTGGCGTATGCTAGGTCTGACCATTAATCATCAGTCCAATGGCCGTTCCGATCCACTATCACGTAGCTGGAACCGGGTGATGCTGAATCTGGGCTTTGAGCGTAATAACTTTGCCCTGATGCTACGTCCCTGGTATCGTTTTGAAGAAGACCTGCCAGATGATAACAATCCGGATATCGTCGACTATGTCGGTCGTGGCGATTTGACTGCATTTTATCGCTGGAAAGATCATGACTTTTCACTTATGTTGCGACATACCTTAAAAGGCGGTGATGACAGTCGTGGTGCAGCGCAATTTGACTGGTCATTCCCGATCAGTGGTCGTCTGCGTGGACATTTTCAGCTGTTTGATGGCTACGGTGAAAGCCTGATCGACTATAACCATAAGGCGACGTATGTCGGCTTGGGTGTTTCGTTGATGAACTGGTTCTAACAAGCATTATCATCAAAAAATCCACGTGCTGACATGGATTTTTTGTTTTATATCGAAATTACCCAACCTGAATTTCTGAAGGTGGATGTTTAAGGCGGCTCTTTTTCGGTGTGGCAATAAAATAGGCCAAGGTCAAAGGGCCTAAACGACCTGCAAACATTAACAGCATCAGAATCAACAGACTGGCTGGCTGTAATTCAGAAGTGACGCCACGAGACAACCCAACAGTACATGCGGCAGAAACCGTTTCAAACAACAGATCCAAAAAGTCCTGATCTGGCTCCAGAATAAGTAAACTCATAAAGCCGGTTGCAATCAAGAGGGCGGTAATACAGACCACTGCCAACGCTTTAAAAGTGGTTTTCTCTGGAATCGAATGCTTGAATAAACGAATTTCATCTTCACGCCGTAGGTAGCTAATTACACTAATCACTACAATCATAAAAGTTCCGACCTTAATGCCACCTGCGGTACTTAAAGAACCACCACCAATAAACATCAGGAACATGGTAACTAAGGTGGACGCATTGGTCAGCTGATCCATCGGCAGACTATTAAAACCTGAAGAACGCGGTACTGTGGCATGGAACCAGGCATTGACCGCCTGATCGCCCACACTCA
>NZ_DEZM01000200.1:12434-17400 GCF_002364825.1 Acinetobacter sp. UBA3132
CGCCTGATCGCCCACACTCATCAATGCCAGTGTTTGAGGATTAGAAGCTTCCAGAATCCAGATCAGGATAAAGGCAGAAAGATTCAGTGCAGCAATGGTACTCAAAATCAGCTTACTGTTAGTACTCAGTTTGCGCCAGCGTTTATGCTGTCGTACATCCATCAACACCAGAAAGCCAATGCCGCCAATGATATACAGCATGCTAATGGTGAAGGTAATAAGATACTGATCGGCAAAGCTCATTAGACTATTCGGGAACAGGGAAAAGCCACCATTGTTAAAAGCAGAAATACTATAAAAGGAAGCGTAGAAAAAAGCCTGGGCAAAGTTATAGTCCTGCAGCCATGCAATAGTCAGAATCACTGTGCCAATTGCTTCAAAGAACAGCGAATATAGAAACACACCTTTAATGGTAGTACTGATCTTTTTCAGGCTGGTCTGACCGATGGATTCCTGAGCCATAACCTGTTGCCTTAGTCCCATTTTGGGCGCCAGACTCATGGCAGCCAGAATGGCAAAGGTCATAAAGCCGAGTCCGCCACATTGCAGGAGAATCATGATCACGATCTTTCCGAAGACCGTATAAGCTTCTCCGACATTGACCACAGACAAACCGGTAATGGTCACTGCAGAAGTTGCAGTAAAAACAGCCTGAAACCAGGTGACATCACCATGATGAGAAACTGGCAGTATTAACAAAATGGAACCAACCAGAATCAATGCCAGAAATCCCAATGCGATAATGCTGGGTGGACTGAGGTTAATAGTCCGGTTTTTATGAGCAGTTATTTTCATAGATTTTTAAAATGTTTGGACAGGCGACGTAAAGGTTCCAGCAAGCCCTCAACAAGCAGAATATCACCTTCTTTAAGAATAAGATGCGGGTCGAGGATATATTGAACCACGGGGCCACGCTTGTGCAGAATGGTTTTAATTTCTGATGCATGATCCATCAGCTGATTGAGTTTGATACCACTTTGTTCGGTATGAATCTCAATTTTGACCAGATAACGATTATCCTCAAGCGCCATATAGCGGCTGACCATCGGATAACTTAAGGATTGCGCGATCCGAACGCCCATATCTTCCTCGGGATGAATAATCTTATCCACCCCAAGATGAGTCAGGATCATATGATGGGCTTTGGACTTGGATTTGGCCCAGATTTTTTTAACTCCCATATTCTTGAGGTGTAGGACGCAGAGAATACTGGCTTCAATATCTTCACCAATCGCCACCACCACCGCTTCACAGTTTTGAACATTTAGTTCGTCCAGCACATGTTCATCCGTGGCATCTGCAATCACGGCATGGGTGAGTTCATCTGAAATGCTTTCGACATATTTTTTATTCAGGTCGATGCCAATTACTTCATGTTTGAGTGACATCAGTTGTGTGGCAACAGTGGCACCGAAACTTCCTAAACCGATCACAGCAAACAGTGCCATGTATTTTTCCTAAAGTTGCCGCGCTTATACATGCGCTTTCTATTAATTTACGTGCTTATCTTAGTGCTTAATTAATTTTTCAGCTATTTGCTTTACATAAATATTATCAAAGACCTGCGTTCTTATTTGCTTATATCAAAAAACCGCCTCGAAAGACGGTTTTGATTGTTTGGATATCAGAATCAGAAATTATTTCAGGAAGCGTTGATAACCCAGGTTATTGGTAATCTCGTCATATGGATAGGTGATACTCTCCAGAGTTTCTATCAAACCGTCTGGATTCTGTTTTGCATCTTCCGCTTCCAAGCCGACCAGTACGCGACCTTCAGCCGCACCGTGGTTGCGGTAGTGGAACAGGGTGATGTTATGAGTTGGGCCTAGACGTTCAAGGAAAGTCAATAATGCACCTGGGCGCTCCGGGAATTCGACACGGAACAGACGTTCATTTTCAATGTCTGCATGACCACCAATTAGATAACGGATGTGCAGTTTTGCTACTTCGTCGTCAGACAGATCATCAACGTCATACTGGAATTTCAGGTTTTCATAAATTTCCTGACGTTCTTTTTCGCCATTTTTCAGGCTAATACCCACGAAGACCTGAGCTGCAGTTGCATCGCTGGCACGGTAGTTAAACTCGGTGATGTTGCGGCCTTGCAGGGCACGACAGAAACTCAGGAAAGCGCCTTTCTGTTCAGGAATGGTCACGGCAAAGATTGCTTCTTTACGCTCACCGAGTTCAGTACGTTCGGCAATATAGCGTAAACGGTCAAAGTTCATGTTGGCACCACAAACAATCGACACGATATTTTTACCTTGAATGCCGTGTTCAGCGACGTATTTTTTAATCCCTGCCAACGCCATTGCACCAGATGGTTCTACAATACTACGGCATTCGTCATAGGTATCTTTAATTGCTGCACAGACTTCATCAGTATTGACCAGTACCACATCAGGTTCAACAATTGGACCAGAATTATCTGATTTTTGCAGGCGGATGACCTCAAAAGGTTTTTCACCAATTTGTGCCACTGCAGTACCATCGGCAAATAAACCGACAGATGGAAGAATCACACGTTCATTGGCTTCTAAGGCCGCTTTTAAGCACGCGGATTCATCATATTCCACAGGAATAACTTTGACATGCGGAGCAACATCTCCCAAGTACGCTGCAACACCGGCAATCAGACCACCACCACCAACAGCAACGAAGACATATTCTACATCACGCCATTGACGCAAAATTTCATTGGCAATGGTGCCTTGACCGGCCATCACCAGTTCATCGTCATAAGGTGGAATAAAGGTCATGCCATCTTCTTCGGCACGTTGAATCGCATATTTATTGGCAACGTCGAATGAATCACCATGCAATACGACTTCGCCACCTAAGCGTTTTACCGCCTGAACCTTGATATCAGGCGTAGTTTTTGGCATCACGATAATCGCGCGAATCCCCAGCTTTTTCCCTGACAGCGCCACACCTTGGGCATGGTTGCCTGCTGAAGCTGTGATAACGCCACGTTCGAGTTGTGATTTCGGTAATTGACTAATACGGTTATAAGCACCGCGTAGCTTGAATGAAAAAACCGGTTGTAAATCTTCACGTTTAAAGCGAATGTTATTATTTAAGCGCTCGCTAATTCGTGGCGCTGCTTCGAGTGGGGTTTCGATTGCAACGTCATAGACCGTTGCCTGTAATATTTGTCGAACCAAACGAGACAGCATGTTAATTTTCCATCTAACAGTTTAAAATAAGCACTTATTGTAACAAACCACGCGGCTTTGCGGTTTAAAAATACTGCGAAAGTCCAAAATAGTTGAGTGATGTCATGAGTCTATATGCAACCCAAGATGAGAAAAAGCAAGCTGCAGCAAAAGCTGCGTTAAAGCACTTACCAAAAGGGGGCATTTTAGGCGTCGGTACTGGGAGTACTGTTAACTTCTTGATCGAACTTTTGCCTGAACTTCAATTGGAAGCAGCAGTTGCAAGTTCTGAAGCCACTGCACAACGCCTTAAAAAATTAGGCATTGAAGTTGTCGATATGAATAGCGTAGGCGGTCTGGATGCCTATGTCGATGGTGCGGATGAAATCGACCGCCATATGCACATGATCAAAGGTGGCGGTGCTGCGCTGACACGTGAAAAAATTGTTGCATCTATTGCGAAAAAATTCGTTTGTATCGTCGATGATTCTAAGTGGGTGGAACAGTTAGGTCGTGAATTTCCGCTTCCTGTAGAAGTGATTCCAATGGCACGTTCTGCAGTTGCACGTAAAATTGTTGCTTTAGGGGGGGACCCTGCATACCGTGAAGGCGTAATCACTGATAACGGTAATGTAATTTTGGATGTTTATAACTTAAATATTTTGAATGCATTAGAGTTAGAAAAAACTTTGAATGACATTCCAGGTGTTGTTTGTAACGGTATCTTTGCATTAAATAAAGCTGATATTGCTGTGGTTGCTACTGATAACGGTATTGAAGAGCGTACTGCGGTTTAATTAAACTTTCTAGAAAAAATCCCTCTAAATCTCCCTGAGTGAAGTTTTAAAGCACTGCTTTAAAACAAGCGCAAGAAGGGAGACTTTTGAAAGCCCCTCTTTGAGAAAGAGGGGTTTGGGGAAATTAAAAAAAGAATAAAAATGACCTTATCCGACTTACCTGAAATTCAAATTGTCCGAAATATTCGCTCAACACGTTTAAAGCTTCGTGTGGATGGTACTCAAATTCGCCTGACTGCACCCGTATTTTGCACAAAAAAACAAATCCAGAATTTTATTAATGACGCCGAAAGCTGGTTACTCAAAACCTGGCAATCCCAGCAGGAAAAAATTCAAAGTATTGATCGTAGTTTACCTGCCAGCTTGCAGCTATTTAATCTGAATCAGCCAATATCAGTTCAATACCAGGCCCAGAAGCATAATTTTATTCTGGATCATGAAAACTATATGCTCTATATCAGTGATCGAAATCCTGAAAGCTACTTAAAAGCTTTTGTGATTGCCTATGCCAAACAACAGTTACCGATTTATCTTGAACAGGTTAGTCTGGAAACAGGATTATCTTTCAATGTCTGTAATATCCGCCAGCCGAAAACCCGTTGGGGCAGCTGTTCTGCCAGACATGACATTATGCTGAATAGCGGTATTATTCTGTTTCCTGAAAATATCGTCCGTTATCTCTGCGTGCATGAACTGGCACATACCCGGCATTTTGATCATAGCCCGCATTTTTGGACTGAAGTAGCCCGGCATGATTCAGACTATCTAATCCATCGAAAAATATTGAAAAACACTGCAATGCCATGGTGGTGGGTCAGTCAGAATTAATGCAAGAATCATTAGACTTCTTTCATAAGTCATTTTTTACTCAGCTCCAAATTATAGATTCCCGCGATTAAACTAAATCTTAATCCTAGTCTTTTGCCTCTGTTACGATATCGTTCGGCAAGGATTTTGAAGGTTTTCAAACTGCCAAATACATGCTCAATCCCAATTCTTCTTTTATTGATTTCC
>NZ_DEZM01000232.1:0-17946 GCF_002364825.1 Acinetobacter sp. UBA3132
ACCAATGGATTTGATGCAATTGAAATTGCGCATCGCATTCAGCCTGACATGATCCTGCTTGATGGCAGTATGCCGGAGATGGATGGTTTTGAAACCTGCACTCAGCTTAAAGCCAGTCCAGTGACTGAACATATTCCAGTGATCTTTATGACTGGGCTGACAGAAACCGAACATATCCTCAAAGGCTTTCAGGTCGGTGGGGTAGACTATGTCACCAAGCCTTTAAATATTGATGAAGTTCGGGCGCGGGTAAAAACTCATTTATTGCAGGCGCGTCTGATGCATCAGCAGCGACAAATGCTGGATGCAACCGGCAGTGCGATTCTATCGTTGAATCTGGAAGGTGAAATTATCTGGCAGACCCCAATCGTCAGTGAATTACTGAAAAATCATCAGGTGGATGTACAGTATTTTCAGTCCAGTTTGAATCAGTGGCTACAGGACTTGCTCAAGCAGCCAGATCAAGCACACTTACTGCATGGTCAGTACGGTCATGGCCATCAGCAGTTACAGCTTAACCTGCTCACCAAACTGTATGCAGGGCATATCTCTAAACATGTCTTGGTGCAGTTGAAAGAGCAGACCCAAATGCCGAGCGCAGAGGAAATCGCGCAGGCCTGTCCAAACCTGACGCCGCGTGAAGCAGAAGTGATGCATTGGGTCACGATGGGGAAGACCAACCGGGATATTGCCGAGATCCTGCAACTCAGCCCGCGGACGGTGAACAAGCATCTTGAGCATGTCTTTGAAAAGCTCTATGTAGAAACACGGACGGCTGCGGTATTGCATGTCATGTCAGCTTGTCACAATCAGGCAGTGGCTTAGTTTTCCCTTAGTAGAGGAATCTTTGGAGGATTTACGACCTCACCCTAACCCTCTCCTAGAAGGAGAGGGAATTTTCTTTAGATTTTTAATAATTTTAATAAATACTCTTCGATCTGAAATGCTAGTACTCGCTTTTTATCAAAGGCTTTATCTAACCATGATGTAGTCCAACCTTTTTCACTGATTTTGATTATATCAGGATGATCAAATCCGATTAGTTCATCAGACTCAAAAAACATGTAAATTTCAGATATAATTTCAATATATTTTTCTGAAAGCGTATCAAAATATTCATCATTTTGGATTTTGCTTAAACGATTTAAAACCTTGTCTAAATTAATCATACTATGTCCTAATGACTCTAGTAAATTTGGATAGTTAGCAGGTATCGGATTCAAATAATATTCTGACATAAGTAGAAAATTATTATCTTTTTCTGTCTCTGCATTGAATTTATCAACGATTTTAAAATTCAATGCAGAGACTGCATGTATAGTATCTAGCGCATCTAAAACAAAATCTCGTTGTAGGCTTTTATTAAACTGTTTTTTCCAAGAATGAAGTGCAAATACAGCAACAATCAATGTGCCTAAGCTAGTAATAAAACTACCTAATGCGAGTAAGTTGGAATCCAATTTTTTAGCTCTTAAAATTATTCTTAGTTATTTGAGTATATAACAAAAAATAATTCGGCAAGATATAGCTTATTCTGAAGGTTCAATAGTTTAATTAAAGTATAAAATCACTCTGAATGTCTAAGCTCAAAAGCGCTATTCCACCTTTAAATAAACTCCACTCGCCGACACATTATGACCAAAACCACAACTCATGATATTAGTTTCTTTTACATGAAGCTGCTGCCCAACTTTTGAATCAAATTTAAAATCCAAATCAATTTTACAGTCATTTGCACGATAGCTGGTTTGAGTTTGATTAAATGGCATGGTGGTCTGGAATTTACTGATATTCGGTCCATAAATCAGACTGCGAATTCCCATATATAAGCCATTAAATTCTAGTGCATAGGACTTTGCAGTACGTTTCACTTCAATAGTATTCCATTGCCCAAAACCCGCGTAACGTACATATTTTCCAGACAGGTGAGAACTTTGCTTTGGGGCAGGAAGCTGTTTCAAGTTGAATTGGCTGTTTTTAGCGTCAGGATAGACAGAAAACCAGGCACGTGCCCATTGCGGTTTGCCTAGTTTGGCATAACTCAGGCCAACATTATTAAACGCAGTACTAATTGCGTGCTCGGTAAAAGCAATGCCGCCATCTTCTACATTCATACTGCAAAAGCTTGACCATGCTGCCTGCTGTTCAAACTGTTCAACGGCCTTGGCATACTGTTTCTGATCATAGAATTGCTTGCCAGTGGCTGCATAGCTTTTGACTTTGGCACAGCCAGCCCGTAATTCCTGTTGAAAGGGGGTATCTGAAAAACAAAGAGGACTCAAAGCAGTCAGGGCGATAGTAGCTAAAGACTTATACATGGTTTTGCTCAGTTTTAATTCTTATTCTGAATAAAACACACAGCATACTTCAAGTAAATATTGGTCTTGTGATTAGAAGAGATTTCCTTCGATTTTGAAAGTTTCGGGAAACTGATAGACATCGCAATTATGTCCGGTACCAATCCGGTCGACCACGGCAAAATCACTGGGTTCCTCTAGTGTCAGCAGGGGATGATGCCAGGTACCTGCCCGGTAATTGATCCCCTGTGTCCCATCTGTAATAAATGCACAAAGCTGAGACAGATCCGGAGTATCTGTATCCAAATTTGGCGCAACGACAATCAGGAACTTTTGTCCCTGCATGGGGATAAAGGCTTGAGAACCATTCGGATGTCGTTCCAGCATGGAGATTTCAAAAGGAATTTGTGTACTTTTAATATTTCTAAAAATACTGATCCCCGCTTTGGCATCTCCTATAATTTCAGTCATCACCAGCGCATGATAACGCTCGGTATGTGCATCGTTGATATGGAAATAGTCATTACCCTGACAGCTGATGACTTCACCAAAACGAGCAAAGTTTTCACTGGTTAATAGCTGAATTTGGATGGTATTTTTCATTCTTTTATATTCCCTTTGCTCGTATTTTTATGACAAGACTTTCTTGATTAATCTCACTATTTTATCCCTGTATATTAAGTAAGCAAGAAGGATACTTTGAGGAAAATGTGAGTAGAAAGTAAATGAGCGGATTTGATCTGTCAGAAAGTATGGATAAAGTTTGGCAGTGAACCCGATTCTGAGATCAGGTCCACTGCCATCTGTTAAAACAGCTGTTCGATTGACCATCCTGTGGAGAGGGAGGGTCAATCGCATTAATCAGCTACCTTTCCCCATAAACGGATACGGCTAATACCGCCATCAGGAATCATATTCACACGGATATGTGAAATCTTTTCATGTGCCAGAATTTCATTGATAAAGCTATGCACGTGATCCATCTGCATGGGCTGGGCTTCAAGCAGGAAAGGCCAGAACATGCTTTGTGGAATCAGTTGCGGATCAGTCGCATCTTCTATATAGACGGCTTGAATAGAGACTTCTGCTGGATAGTTACCTTTGAAGTGTGCAGTATCAATATCAATTTTTTCAATTTTTCCAGCTTGGCCTAAAGCCAGAATACACCAGTCAAAACCTGGAGCACGGCGACGTTTGGTTTCCCAGCCATCGCCCATATTGATGCCACGGCCTGGGTTAATCAGGTTACGTGGATGACCAAAGTGCGCATCACTGTAGGCAATCACACGACCGCCATTTTCTAGTGCCAGCAGATCCAGAGTTTCATTGCTGTCTTTTAACTGAATCTGGACCTCCCCATAAACGCGTAGACGGGCTACACCACCATCCGGGTAGATATTTAAACGCAAATGGGTATAAGTGTTTTCTGAAGCAACTTGAAAAATATGATGCTGGCTTGGACCTAATATACTGTTTGGTAAAATTTGGTGCCATTCAACCTGCTCCAGGTTCTGATCTGGTGCATAGCAGGCTTCAACTGCAGCGGAGGCAGGATAGTTGCCACTAAAAAAAGTGGTATCAATATCCAGTGCACTAATTTTTCCCGCAACACCGAGCTTTACAATTGCCCAGTCATAGCCGGCATGACGCTTGCGGCGGGTTTCCCAACCGTCCATCCATTTGCCATGATCATCGAACTTATCTTCGACAAAAATAGGTGCTGTAAATTGGAGCATGCGCTGTGCTTCAGCAAAAAAATCATCTGAACATTGCAATACTTTTGCACCAATACGTTCATCTGCCAGATTAGTAAGTTGCTGTAACTGTGCAGGTATTTCAAAAGCAGGTGCAAACAGGGTCGCCATATCAATCTTCCATTCTAAATTTATTCAACTGTCATTTCTTACAGGCTAAACATAGCCAATGCCCTGTTTTTTTCTCCCCAAAACAAGGCAGTACTTTAAAAAATAATGCACAGCATGTGCCAACTTGAATCTGGGTATTTGAAACTATTCGGAAAATGGCACACTTTTCGCTTTGTCTCCCTGAGATGGATCAACATTTATGAACTTAGGGGGAACAATGAATATCACCATTATTGGCGCCGGGATGGCGGGCTTAACCACAGGCATTGCATTAAAGAAGTTCGGACATCAGGTCAGCATTTATGAGCAGGCCGAACAGATTTTGCCCGTGGGTGCTGCGATTTCTCTCTGGTCTAATGGGGTGAAATGCCTGAATTATTTAGGTTTAACTGACCAGGTCGCCCAACTGGGCGGGCAGATGGATAATCTGGCTTATGTTGATGGCCTGACTGGCGATGTTATGACCCAATTCAGCCTTTATCCGCTGATTGAAGAAGTGGGACAGCGTCCATATCCGGTCTCTCGTGCCGAATTACAGAATATGCTGATGGATGAATTTGGTCATGCTGATATTCATCTCGGTAAAAAAATGGTGGCGCTCAATGATGATGGACAACAGGTTACCGTTAGCTTTGCAGATGGTTCAGAAATTCAAACAGATTTGCTGGTTGGTGCCGATGGAACCCATTCCATGACCCGCGCTTATGTGCTTGGTGAAAATGTACCGCGTCGATATGCCGGTTATGTGAACTGGAATGGTCTGGTTGAGGTATCGGAAGATTTAGCCCCTGCTGATCAATGGACCACTTTTGTCGGTGAGGGTAAACGTGCTTCACTGATGCCGGTTGCAAATAACCGTTTCTACTTCTTTTTTGATGTGCCCTTGCCAGTAGGGCTAGAGAATGAGCGTAGCCAATATAAAACATTACTCAAAGAATACTTTAAAGACTGGTGTCCTCAGGTTCAAAAGCTGATTGAGGCAATTGATGAGCAGCGTACCAATCGTGTCGAAATTCATGACATCGAACCATTTGCCGATTTTTATAAAGGCAATGTCGTCATTGTCGGCGATGCAGCCCACAGTACAACGCCGGATATTGGTCAAGGCGGTTGCCAGGCGATGGAAGATGCAATCTATCTGGCTCGTGCACTTCAGATCAATACACTGGGATTACAGGACTCATTACGTCGCTATCAGAATAAACGCAATGAACGTGCGAATGAACTGGTGCTGCGTGCGCGTAAGCGCTGTGATGTCACTCATATGAAAGATAAAGAGGTAACAATGGAATGGTATGAAGAATTACGTCGTGAAAATGGCCCACATATTATGAAAGGCATTATTAGCAATATTATCGGTAACCCTTTGGACTGAAACTTGTATGAAAATTCATGATAATAAGCATATAAAATAATAACAATGATTGATCAGCAGAAGGGCGTAAGCCCTTTTTTTTATCTCTGTATTTTCTTGTTGCAGGCAGTTTTTAATATAGAAAAATCTAAAGTGAATTTTGATCCAGGTTCAGCTGAAGCAAGACCAGATCACGCCACTGACCAAATTTTTCTCCCACCTGTGGCATATAACCCGTTTGAATAAAGCCAAGTTTTCGATGCAAATGAATGGAGGCTATATTTTCCGAATCAATTGCTGCCACCATGATATGTATGCCCTGCCTGCTGGCAATTTCCATTAAGCGCAATAACAACTGTTTTCCTATCCCTTGACCAGTGTAGTCAGGATGGAGAAAGACCGCATGTTCAATTGTTTTAGAGAAACCCTGAATACTACGGAACTCATCATAATTGGCATAGCCAATGACTTTAGCTGTAGGCTGATGTTCTGCAACGAGTACCGGATAGTTCTGATCTTGAAGGGTTTTGAACCAGGCCTGTATATCTGACCATGCCATCGCAGTATGGTTCCAGGTGGCAGTACCGTTGATAATCTCCTGATTATAAATATTAAGGATACTTTCAAGGTCGTCTATATTGGCTGTACGGATCTGAACTGCACTCATTGAACCACCTACTGATTAAGTTAAATTAAAGAAATAAAAAAAAGCAGAACCGAAGTTCTGCTTTTAAGATAACATCTCTTAGAAGTGATACTTCACAAGAGCGCTGACATCGTGTTGATCTAAACCTTTAATGGCATATTTGTTATTCCAGACAGAATGCTCAATACCAAGGTAAAGTTTAGTCTCAGGAGAAATGTGTTTGCCTACATTCCATTTGTACTGAGATGTCCAGTTCAATTCACTTGCGTGACCATTTTTCTCAGCAGTTGACCAATCCAGGAAAGCATCTGCCAGGAATTCTTCAGAACCGATTTTAAATGGCACTGCATAAGTGATGGTCATTTGATAATCATCTGGTGTGTCATCGTTGTCAGCTTTGTAGAAATTGATATTCGCATAACTTGTGTATGGAATATCAAGTGCAAAACCAATACCATATAAGTAGTTGTTAAAGTCAGTATTAGCGCTAGCGCTGCCTTCCCAAGTTGTCGCGATAAGAACGTCTTTAATTGGACCCAATTCAAGTTTTTGACCTGTTACAGCGCCCAGGCTTAAACGTGGTGCAACTTCGAAATAGGTTTCATTACCAAAGTCAGTATTACTACGGTCAGCAAAAGCAAAAAAATCGCCATACTTAAGACCTGCTGCATATTCAGCAGTAATCGTGGTCTGTTTGTTGTCATCACCTGCAAAAGGGACAGCATAGTTTTCACCATACAGACCTGTTAAGCTAAAGTCTTGCCAGATAGGTGCTGCTTGAGTAACAGCCGCAGTAGAAGCCAATGCACAAAGTGCTATGATTTGTTTAAGTTTCATTTAAAATCTCTCCCCCAAGAAAGCAGATAAAGCATACAGATTAATAAGTAAAAATAAAGTGAAAATTGACCGGTAACTGAAATTTATATGCAATATTCCGACCAACTTTTTTAACCCAGGTTTAGTGGTGGCTATCTACTGCCGGTTCAGCATTGGCCAAAGTCTTAGTCTTAAACCAGTTTAAATGGTTGAATAAGATATTCAGTAAAATGGCCATTAAACAAGTTGAACTAATACCAGAGTGGAATAAAGTTTGAACCCATTTTGGAAAATCTGCATAAAAACTATGATCAATAATAGGCACCATGCCGGCAGCGATTGACGTTGCTACAATGATCAGGTTCTTTTGCTCGTTATAGTCAATCTTCGCTAAGGTACGAATACCACTGGCTGCAACTGTTCCAAATAACACCAAGCCTGCGCCCCCCAGCACCGGTACGGGAATAGACGCAATTAAACGGCCCATAATTGGTAGCAAGCCCAGTACCACCAGAATAATGCCGCCTGCGGTCACGACAAAACGGCTCTTAACTCCAGTAATCGCTACCAGTCCAACATTCTGTGCAAAAGCACTTTGCATAAACGAACCGAAGATAGGGGCTGCGGCACTCGATAGCATGTCCGCACGCAAACCATCAGAAATACGGTCAGCATCGACTTTGGTGCCAACAATTTCACCAACTGCAATAATATCAGCCGTGGTTTCAGTCATGATCACCAAAGTCACAATCAACATGGAAAGAATGGCTGTCAGTTCAAAAGTAGGCATGCCAAAAGCAAAAAAACTTGGGAATTGTAACCATGCACCATCTGCCACTTTAGAAAAGTCACCAAAACCGATTAAACCTGCAATTATGCTTCCTAATACAATAGATAGCAGAATGGACAAACGACGTACTGTGGCATTGCGGGATAAATTCAGCAAAATCACAATAGCTAAGGTCATTAGCGCCAAGCTAACATTTTCTGCGCTACCCCAGTTTTCAGCATTTTTGTTGCCACCCATCATCCAGCGTACTGCAACTGGCAGTAAGGACAGACCAATGATGGTGATCACACAGCCAGTGACTACCGGTGGGAAAAACCGGATAATTCTAGAGAAATAGGGTGCCAGGAAGAAACCGATCAGACCAGAGACAATTACAGCGCCATAGACTGCCTGCAATCCTCCTCCGGTGGTCACGATCGCCACCATAGTGGCTACGCCAGCAAAAGATACCCCTTGTACCAAAGGCAAACGAGCACCGACATATTTTACGCCTGCTGTTTGTAAAATCGTTGCCAGGCCACCTACAAATAGTGCTGCGGCAATCAACAGACCGATTTCCATACCACTCAGGCCTGCAGCAGTACCCACAATCAGGGGTGGGGCAATAATACCGCCATACATGGTCAATACATGCTGCAAGCCATAAGCCGCACTTTTTCCAACCCCTAAAAATTCGTGTTCGGGTGAGACAGTTTTTTCTTGTTCTGACATATAAAATCCTTCTCTATTCTGAATAATGAGCGGGCTAACTTAACTACCGCGATAGGTCGAATAAGCAAAAGGGCTAATCAATAATGGAATGTGATAATGCTGAGCAGCATCTAAAATGCTGAAATGGATCACAGCCTTTGGGAAAAATGTAGCCAAGCCTTGGACATCAAAATAGGCTTTGGTTGCAAACTCGATGCTGTAGTCACCGGTGCTAATAATGTCTAAGCCAAAATCCGGCACCAGTACCCGGCCATCATTATTGGTGCTAGCAGTCGCCAATACCTGACCTGTGGCATCCATTAATTTGACTTCAACATCGGCTGCAGGTTTACCCAGATGAGTATCAAGAATATGGGTGCTGATCATGAATCAATCTCCTGTGCCAGACGTAACAAAGCAATTTCTAAAAGTTGCTGATGAACAATACGCTTTTCAGTATCCAGGTCATTCACCAGGCGGTAATTCAATGCTGTCAGAATCTCTTCGCTACTACGACCTGCTGCGCGAATCAGGAAGATGAAATCAAATTTTTTCTCATAGGCCAGATTGCCTTTTAGCAAAGCGGCTTGAGTTTCTTCATCTTGTGAAATCGAGGCCTGTTCCCGTTCGGAAAAACCTTCTTCTTTGGCGGTTAAAGCAGTCTGTGCCTGCTTTTCACCAATCCGAGGATGGGTTGCGAGCGCCTTGTAAATTTCTTCCCAAGTCCAGGTCTGTGCCTGTCTTTTGGCAGCTTCGAGCAGCTCATCGCATGAAGTAAAAGGTCGTTGCTGTTTTAATTCTTTAGCCCAACGGTCAATATGCACACACTGCTTGAGCAGCAGTTCAATATCGCTGTCAGATGCCTGGTTAAATTCAGTTAATTGCATAATTTAAGCTTTGTAATCTGTGTTTCTCACTGAAAACTGCAATAACAATGCCAAAGTATCGACAATCGTATGACAAGCGAGTCCACCAAAAGGTCAAAATAAAAAAGAGAGCAGCATGCTCTCTTTAGGGGATTTCAGTGAATGATTAGTCCTGGTGCGCAGGAAAATGGTGGGTGTACCAATGTTGTGCAATATCGTTGCGACGACAGACCCATACTTTGTCATGGCTCTGTACATAATCCATAAAGCGCTGCAAGGCTTTGAAGCGTCCCGGACGTCCGAGCAGGCGACAGTGCATGCCAATTGACATCATTTTTGGTGCAGTTTCCCCTTCACTGTAGAGCACATCGAAGGCATCTTTTAAATATTGGTAAAATTGCTCACCTGAATTGAAACCACCCGGAGAGCTAAACTTCATATCATTGCACTCTAATGTATAGGGGATGATCAAATGAGGGCGTTTTTGACCATTTGGTTCAGTTAAGGTGCTCCAAAATGGGAGGTCATCACCATAATAATCAGAGTCATATTTAATCTGAGAAAATTCAGCTAATAATTGACGTGTATTGGGACTGTCGCGTCCGGTATACCAGCCAATTGGCGTTTCCCCAAAGAGTTCAGTCAGCACACTTAAGGCCTGATCCATATGCTGACGTTCAGTTTCAATCTCCATATCCTGATAATGCAACCAGCGCTGGCCATGTGAGACCACATCATAATCAGCCGCCTTAATGGCCTCGACGATATAAGGATTACGAGCCAGTGCCATACCGACTCCAAAAATTGTCATAGGCCAGCCACGTTTTTGAAACTCCTCATGAATACGCCAGAAGCCAGCACGTGAACCATATTCATACATTGAATCCATGGAGCGGTGTACTGCTGGAAAACTGGCAGCCCCCACGATTTCGGACAGAAACTGCTCGGAACCGCTATCACCATGTTCAACATGATTTTCACCGCCTTCTTCATAGTTCAATACAAACTGTACCGCGATCCGGGCAGCATTGGGCCACTGTGCAGGGGGTGGTTTGCCGTGATAGCCGATTAAATCGCGTGAATATTCTTGCTTTTGTATCGTTTCAATCAATTGTTTTCCGCGTAAGTAAGCAGTAGTCACTATTGGTTGTCCTTTTGCTAAAAAAATCAAAATATCACTTGCATATTTTTAAGAGAGGACCGATATTCAAGGTATAAGGACACGGTTCTGCAGACTCAAAAATGTGTTCATCATTCAATGTGGAGGGTTAATCCAAAACGATTTGAAGAAGTGAAATGCAATACAAAACAGCAAGCTACAAACGTGCCAAGATAAAAAATCTGCACTAAAAAGTTACAATGATTTGAGGATGGTATTTTATGAACATTGAACTCCGTACCGATAAAAATATTCGCAATAGTGATCGTCTAATTACTTACGTTCGTACCGAATTAAATCAGGAATTCCAGCGCCACAGTGAGCGTATTACCCATTTCTCCGTGCATCTTAGTGATGAAAATGCCGCAAAAGGTGGCGATGATGATATTCGCTGCATGATCGAAGCACGTCCTGCTGGCTTGAAGCCAATTGTGGTCAACCATCATGGTCACAATATTGATACCGCAATTCGTGGGGCCATTGATCGTTTAAAACGCAGCCTGGAACATGTAATTGAGAAAAAAGAGAATGTGCGTGGTAATCCGCTAAAACTTGCCGAAGAAACGGTTACAGATATAGAAGAATAAAAAGTTTGCAGATGAAAAAGGCCCCTACGGGGCTTTTTTCAATTTTAGATAAAATAAACGAATGAGAATAAAACAAATCCTGCTTTATTCGGCATAATAGTCGAAAACGAATTGAAGTGAGCTCCATCATGTTAACTGCGCAACAACAGCTTTTTGTGCAAGCACTCGAAGAACTGGATCTGAATCAGGTGAAAAAGCTCCTGGCAGATGGACTCAACCCAAATTTTATTGATATGGAAAAAGGCCCGGTCATTTCTGTCTGGTCAGATGGTCTGTTCAAATGGTGGGAAGAAGTTTGCGAGGCTTATGAAGCGGGCAATGTTCTATCTAACGAAGAAAAACAACAGAAGCTTCAAGTGCATCTTGATATTCTGGATGCCCTGATTGCAGCCAAAGTGAATCTGCACCTGTGGGATGCCGAAGAAATTTATGGTCCACTTTGGGACGCCGCCAGTGCTGCCTGTGTACCTGCCGTACAACGTTTACTGGATGAAAATGTCGATCCAAATACCCGGGATGAAGACGGCCTGACGATTCTATCTTCAATCTGTGATCTGTTCTTTGACTGTGACTTTGATGAAATTAACTGGGCAGAAGCACTGGAAGAAGAAAAGCAGACACTGGAACTGCTGCGTAGCCGTGGCGCGAAGATGTCCAAAGAACTCGGTTAAGACTTAAAAAGAAAGAGTAGCAATCTATGACAATATTAAAGACATTGGGTTTTGTGGTACTGGCAAGTGCGAGCGCGCAGGTATTTGCTGCAGATTTTGCTTTCGACCGTCCAGGCACGGGGTTTAGCACGACGACGATACCAGTAGGGCAGTTAGCCTGGGAACAGAGCCTGCCTTCTGCCAGCTATGTTGAATCAGGCAATGACTATAGCACTACACTCAATGCCGATATGTTGTTGCGTACCGGTTTAAGTGACAGCCTGGAATTACAACTGGGCTGGCAGGGCCCATCCTGGTCTAAAAGTAAAATAGATGGTATTAAATCAGAAGATGATGGTCTCGGTGATGTCAGTATTGGTCTGAAGAAAGCCATTGATCTGGATGATGAGCGACTTTCGATGGCTTTACTGGCTGAAGCACTGATTGCGACGGGTAATCAAGGCTTTAGTAATGAAGAAGATATTTATAGTTTAAGTTCAGTTGTGGCTTATCAATATAATGATCTGGTCAATACTTCAATTACCATGCGCTATGAATGGCAAGATGACCAGTGGGCAATTCAGGCAGTACCCACACTGAAATATAAAATCGCCGACAAATGGTCAGGCTTCTCGGAATTTGTCTATCGCAAGGCTGAAAGCCAGGATTATGAATATGGGCTGGGTACAGGCGTAATGTATGCCCTGAATGATCGTGTTCAGCTGGATGCCAGCGTGGGCGTGGATCTGAATGGTGCTGACAAGAGTTATACCTCAGGTCTGGGCGTAGCGTTCCTGTTCTAGGAGTTTTGACCAGTCGTCATGGATGCCGAAAAACTGAAAGCCTGGAGTAGATCTGGCTCCCGAATCCTGTTCGGGAGCCTACTGCTAAGTTGTGCAGTACAGGCGCAAGCACCTTTATTGTCGCCTGATCAGGCTTTTCCATTTACGGTGGTTTCCAGCAGTCCGCAGCAGGCGGAACTCAGCTGGGAAATTCCAGACAACTATTATATCTATCAGCATATGGTGGAAGTTCAGCAAGGTGGTCAAACACTGCAACTGGATTTGCCACCTGCTGAAGACCTGCATGATGATAATTACGGTCAGACTCAGGTTTACTATCAACAATTACAGTTCAATATTCCGACACAAGCCTCGCAAACCTATCAGGTGACCTGGCAAGGTTGTGCCAAAGATCGGCTCTGCTATCCGCCACAAACGGTTGAATTCAAAACTGATCTGTCCGGTTTGGTGCAATATCAGCCTACAGGAGCTAGTTCTAAACAGTTACTTGATCTGAGCAATTCATCAGACCAGCAAAATACTATTCTGAATAATAGTTCTGAATCTGTCGAGGTGAGTATATTAGATAATAAGGATGGCTCCAGCTTTGCTGCCAAAGACCAGAAATGGTCTGAACAACTGGCAGAAAGTTCATTAGGCTATGGCCTGTTGCTGTTTTTTGGCTTAGGTATGCTGCTGGCTTTTACGCCTTGTTCCTTGCCAATGTTACCGATCTTGACCTCACTGATTGTGCGGGATCGACGCGGAATGCAGGCCTGGATGGTTGCCTTGTGCTTTGTCACCAGTATGGCTCTGGTCTATGCAGTACTAGGCTTGATTGCTTCTTCTGCCGGACTAAATTTCCAGCGCTGGCTACAGCAGCCCGCTACTTTAATTGGCTTTAGCTTATTATTTGTGGCTTTTGCCCTCAACCTGTTTGGTCTGTTTGAAATCAAGTTGCCACAGCGTTTGTTACATCGACTGGATCAGGTTCAAGCTATGCAACAGGGCGGGACTCTGGTCAGTGCCAGTATTATGGGCATGGTGTCAGCACTGTTGGTGGGTCCCTGTATGACAGCACCACTGGCAGGGGCATTACTGTTTATTTCTCAAACCCAAAGTCAGTGGCAGGGTGCTTTGCTTTTATTTACCTTAGGCTTTGGTATGGGAACCCCTTTGCTACTCGCCAGTGTTCTCGGTTCGCGTATACTGCCTAGAGCGGGACATTGGATGAATCAGGTCAAGGTTCTGTTTGCTTTTATCATGCTGGCGCTGGCATTGTATTTTATTCGCCCCCTGATTTCAGAAGCAGCACTACAGTGGCTCTCTCTTGGGTTGGGCTTAAGCTTTGTGGCCTACATATTGGCACGGCTGTTCTGGAAAAATAGCGGACTGCGATGGTTGTATATTATCTGCTTGGCAATGGCAGTGCCGTATATTATTTATAGTCAGTATCAGCACAGTCAGCGCTTCTTTGTTGAAACTTCTCAGCAACAGGCGACTTGGCATGTCGCAGCGACTGCTACCGATTTTGAGCAGTTACTGGCTACAGTACCAAAAGGGCAGCGAGTTATTATCGATGTCTATGCCGACTGGTGTGTGGCCTGTCAGCCTATCGAACACCAGGTGCTAAAATCAGCTCAGGTACAGCAGGCTTTGGCACCGTATTTTCTGATTAAACTGGATCTCAGTCATTATGATGTAACGCATCAAGCACTGTTAAATCAGTGGGAAATTCTGGGTCCACCGACATATCTCTTCTTGAATGATCAGCAACAGGAAATTCGTGGCTTGCGTTTGACTGGGGCTTTTACTGAAGCTGAATTATTAGAACAAATAGAACGTTTTGCTCAAGCGCAATAAAATAATTTTATGCAATGTGAAATTATGGAAAAGCCAATTAAATCACGAATGATGCAGTTGCATCCCGCCATCAAGTGTAGCGTTATAGGCTTTAACCAGATTACGACCACTCGCTTTGGCCTGATACAGGGCTTTATCTGCCTGACTCAATAACTGTTGCGGACGCAGTTCTGGACTGGACAAGGCAATACCAAAACTTGCGGTGACATGAATGCGCTGGCCATCATCACTATAAATTTCCAGTTGCTGAATTGCAGTACGGCAGCGTTCAGCCACCTGAGCTGCCTTTTCCAGATTGGAATTTTTCAGAACCAGAATAAATTCTTCACCACCAAAACGGCCAACCACATCACTTTCACGTAGCAGCTGGGTGAGTGCCTCACTCACCCTGATCAGGGTTTCATCACCTTTATGATGCCCATAGTAATCATTAATTCTCTTGAAATGATCCAGATCTAACAAAACTAAGGCATAACTTTCCAGTTTCACGCTATTCAGTTTATCCAGACATTGATTGATACTACGTCGGTTAAACAGATTGGTTAATGGGTCAATCTGGCTTAGGTGCTGAATCAGTTTTTCACGGTGTCGCCACTGGCTGAGCAGGATTTCAAACAGCATCATACAGATAGCCAGAATAGGCAGAATAAAATACAACATGGATACCAGCCAGAAACCGTTATAGAACAGTTTGCCTGGAATGGTAAAAAGTGGTGAGTAAGTAAGCTGACCGGTATAGCTCAAATAACCGCAAATACTGAGAAAAATTGAAGCTGGAATCAGCATGCTATATACCAGCGTTCGAGAAAACAGGACCAGCCCTACTGTAATCAGGCTCACATAGGCAATCATGGTCACTGGACTGACGACACCAATAATATAGGCATCGCGGCAAAGGGAAACCACAAAGATGCCAACTGAGATATAGGGCAGATAACGTTCGATGCGGGTGTTATTTCGAAATTTATAACAGGGATAAATCAGGCAAAGCAGAATCAGTAAAAACAGGCTATTGAGGATAATCTGCATTTTTGCCACGCTTATATCCACATATTGCCAATATTCAGGACTGAGTAAAACAAAGATATCCCAAAGCATCCAGCTGAGATGGATACCACAGCCAAGTACAAGCATGAGGATACATTTTTTCAGTATCCCCCAATTCATCACCACTTCTTCTTCAACCAGATACTTGGTAATTTTATACTTGAAAATAGCTTGCAGAGCAGGCGAGATACGCTTCATACAAGGCTGTATCCTATAATGACCATTCTAAATTATAAATATCGTAATAAATAAAATGTTTTATTTCTTGGGCTTAAGATAACATGAATATACTGCGAAAGAGAATGGTTATATTTTGTACAGCTAGGTCATTTTAGTAAAGTTTGAAATTTACATCGTTGTAACATGCAAAAAGATTACAGGATGGGGTAGGTCACAGTGATGTGTCTGGCTTTTTAAATATTTACTAAATAGAAAATTTTCCCGCACCATCCTGAAAATTGAAAAATATAAAAACTGGGCTTTTAGTCCCGATCCAGACGGTGTGCAAAGTTTGCCAAATCAGCCAGAGATTGTCGGGCCTCATCAAACCAGGCGCTAAACATCTGAAAATTGTGCCACATACCAGTATATAGCTTGAACTCTACTTCAACCCCTGCTGCGAGGGCCTTATCACGGAGACGCTGCGCATCATCCAGCAGAATTTCCTTGGAACCGACCTGAATATGCATGGGTGGCAGACCAGTTAAGTCGGCAAAATAAGGTGATACTTCAGGATTGCCATGCTCGATCGACGAAGGTACATAGTATTGAATACCACTTTCCAATGTTTCAATGGATAACAGGGCATCATGTACCTGATTGTAGCGCAAGGATTCACTGGTCAGGGTCAGATCAACAAAGGGAGAAAGCAGGATCAAACCACTGGGCTGCGGAAGTTCCAGTTTCTGAATTTTCAGGGCTAGCGCCAATGCCAGATTTGCCCCACAAGAATCTCCAGAGAGAATGATATCTTTGGCTTGCACGCCTTGATCTAACAGTTGCATATACACATTGAAAACGGCATCCAGTGCGGCTGGATAAGGTGCTTCAGGAGCAAGTGGATAATCTACATGCAGCACCTGCATCTGGGTACGGGCAGCAATCTGGCTCATAAAAGCACGATGGGTCTTCATTGAACCCAAATAAAAGGCACCCCCATGAATATGGAAAATCAGCTGGGTGGCTTCTTGCTGTGGCTTGATTTCCTCTGCATTCAGCCCTGCCAGTTTTAAGGATCGTATTTCAACATTTTTGTCTACAGGAAAAAGTTTGCAGAACCGTTCAAGGGCTTTTCTAAGCGCAGCAGGCGGGAGATTAAACTGGCTGGGTTTACGGATGGAAGTCTTTAAAATCGTTTCTGTAATTAACTGTTTCGTAAGGGGACTAATCTTCATTTTCTTTCCATCTTTTTATGTTTTCATTGGTCTGGTATGTTATTTACCAACAATATTTACAAGGTTACACTAGATAGTCACATCCAGAAATTGAAAAATTGTTGTGACTTAATTAATACTACAACGGTCTACTCACAGACTTAGGGAAAGAAACAAAAATGAAAAAAATCGCGCTTATGTTAGGACTACTGGGTTTAAGTGCATTGGCGAATGCCGCAGATCCTTTAAACGGAACAGTCTGGAAAACAATTGATGACAAAACCAATCAGCCAAAGGCGATTGTAAAATTTACTGAACAAAGCAATGGGACGTTAAGTGCCAGCATTCAGAAGGTTTTGACCAAAGGTGAAGAAAATGCCTGCACAAAATGTGAAGGTCCATATCACAACAAATCTCTAAAAGGCCTGACCATTGTTAAAGGTCTGAAAAATGTTGGCGGTACCAACTATGAAAGTGGTTCGATTCTTGATCCACAATCAGGTAAGACTTATAAGCTAAAAGGTAACCTGGCTGATGGTGGCAAGAAGCTGCAACTACGTGGCTTTATTGGTGTAGCTGCGCTGGGCCGTAACCAGACCTGGATTCGTGCGAACTGATTCTGAGTCTGAGACTGTTAAAGCCTGACGATTGTCAGGCTTTTTTGTGGCTATAAATCGGTTACTATATTGAACTTTATTATCCGTTCGCTTTAATTATTCAGCGCACGATAGGCAGTCTCATCAAAACCCGCGATAAAACCTGAACCAGTTGCCAGAATGGGACGTTTAATCAGACTGGTATGAGTCATTAAGGCAACAAGCAGATTTTCTTCATTTGCCAAGGCGGTTTGCTGCTCTTCTTCACTGAGTTTGCGCCAGGTGGTGCCTTTTTTATTCAGCACAACTTCCTGACCCAATGTATCCAGCCAGGTCTTTACAGTTTCAGCATCGACTCCCTGTTTTTTATAGTCATGAAACTCATAGTTCAAACCCAGTTCACCCAGCAGATCAAATGCTTTCTTCATTGAATTACAATTTTTAATTCCATAGATCTTCAACATGATCATCACCCATCTAAATTTTACTGTAGCTTAGCGAAATTTAATGATTACAACCATGACTATGAAGAAAACCCAAAGTAAAAAATGAGATAAAAATAGAT
>NZ_DEZM01000234.1:0-1658 GCF_002364825.1 Acinetobacter sp. UBA3132
CTCGGATCGTTATCCGAAAGAATTGACTGAGCTGGATCCACGTCTGGTTTCACGTTTCTCCTGGGGCTTGTCGGTAGGGGTTGAACCGCCCGATATTGAAACCCGTATTGAAATTTTACTTAAAAAAGCCGAAAGCAATGAAGTGGATCTGCCACGTAACTGCGCACTGTTTATTGCACAACAAGTGGTTGCGAATGTGCGTGAGCTTGAAGGTGCACTAAACAAAGTGGTGGCGATTTCCCGCTTTAAAGGCACACCGATTGATCTGGATGTAGTGCGTGAATCCTTAAAAGATGTTTTGGCGATTCGCGCCCGCACCATCAGTACTGAAAATATTCAGCGTGTGGTCAGTGAATATTTCCGTATTCCGCTGAAAGAACTGGTCGGTCCGAAACGTACCCGTATTTATGCACGTCCGCGTCAGCTTGCAATGGGTCTGGCACGTGAATTGACCGGAGACAGTTTCCCGGAAATTGGCATGGCATTTGGGGGTCGTGACCACAGTACCGTGATGCACGCCTGTGAAAAAGTATTGAGTCTGCGTGAGGAAGATCCGATCTTCAACGAGGACTATAAAAACCTGCAGCGCCTGCTGCAAAGCTAAGCCAAAACGCTCAAATTCTGCGCTTGCTATGCGGCTTTTTTTGCCGCATAGTACAGTGCTAAATAATTAACTTTTCCATATTAATCTTCAGTTTTCAGAGGAATGTACCGTGCGTTTAAAAATCGCGAAAGAGAGCTTACTGAATGTTCTATCACATGTCGTAGGAGCGGTTGAACGTCGCCATACCTTAAACATTCTGTCTAACCTGAAAATTCAAGTGACAGCTCAAGCATTAACGGTGACTGGTTCAGATCTTGAGGTAGAACTGGTAGCAAGTATGCCTCTGAATGAAGGTGCATGTTTGCAAGCCGGTGAAACCACGGTTCCTGCACGTAAGCTGATCGATATCTGTAAATCTTTGCCATCAGCTGCGTTGGTAGATCTGCAAATTACTGAAGATCAGCGCTGTATTTTAAAGTCTGGAAACAGCCGTTTTGTGCTCGGTACCTTGCCTGCTGAAGACTATCCATTGCTGTCGACTGAAAACAGTCAGGGCACACAGGTAACTGTGACCCAGCGTGAATTAAAACGCCTGTTTGAAAAAACTGCTTTTGCGATGGCGGTACAGGATGTACGTTTCTACCTGACCGGTACATTACTGGAAATTGATGCTAACCAGCTGCGTGCAGTAACTACGGATGGTCACCGTCTGGCGCTGTGTGAAACAGCTGCGCAATCGACTGCAGCTCAGCCAATCCAGGCGATTGTGCCACGTAAGGCAGTAGGTGAATTACAGCGTTTGCTTAGTGTTGAAGATGATCAGTTATCATTGCTGATTGGTCGTGAATTGCTAAATGTAACTATCACTGTTCCAAACCGTGATAAGGAGCAGGGGGATACTACAGTACGTTTCACCACCAAATTGATTGATGGTAAATTCCCTGACTATCGCCGTGTGATTCCACGTGGTGGTGACAAGCACGTGATCATCGCACATGACGTATTCAAGCAATCTCTGCAACGTGTTGCGATTTTGAGTAATGAGAAACTTCGTGGTGTATTCATGAACTTTAATGCGGATTCACTGCAACTGCGTGCCAATAACCCGGAGCAG
>NZ_DEZM01000234.1:1860-3803 GCF_002364825.1 Acinetobacter sp. UBA3132
TAACCCGGAGCAGGATGAAGCGATTGAAGATCTGGCCATTCAGTATGCGGATGCACCCATGGAAATGTCTTTCAATGCGCAATATTTGCTAGAAGTCTTGGGTGTGCTGGACGGTGATGATGTCTCCATGAGCATGACCGAAGCAAACCAGTCGGTGTTGGTTCAGGATCCTGCACATACTGATCAAACTTATGTTGTCATGCCGATGCGCGTTTAAGCGGCAGCATCCAGGCACAAGCTAATCATGCATATTACGCGTTTGCATATAGAGCGTGTACGAAACTTAAAAACGGTTGCTCTCCAGGGATTGCAGCCGTTTAACGTTTTTTATGGCCAGAATGGTTCAGGCAAGACCTCTATTCTGGAAGCCATTCACCTGCTGGCCACAGGGCGTTCTTTTCGTACCCATATTCCTAAAAATTACATTCAGCACAGCGCTTCGGATGCGATCGTGTTTGCCCAGTCTGATACCGAAAAAGTCGGTATGCAGAAAATGGCCAGTGGTGAGCAGCTGATCAAGGTAAATGGTGATCTGGTGGCGACCCAGGGGCAGCTGGCCAAACTGCTACCCTTGCAGCTGATTGATCCACAAAGCACCGATATTATCGATCATGGTGCCAAGCCACGCCGACAGTTATTGGACTGGTTAATGTTCCACGTGGAACCAGAGTTCTATCATGCCTGGCAATATTATTCGCGTGCCTTGAAGCAGCGCAACAGCTTGCTAAAGTCCAGGCGCTATCTCAGTCTGTCAGAGCTGGAGCCGTGGAACCAGATGCTCAGTCAATATGGTGAGATTCTGCATTCACAACGGGTCGGTATTGTCGAGCAATGGAAAGTTTTCTTTGAGGAAGACCTGAAACATTTGCTGCCAGATCTCACGATTGGCCTGGATTATAGTCCCGGTTTTCATGCTGAAACTGGCCTGCTCAATGACCTGACCAATCATCATGAGCGGGACGTTGAAAGACGCTATACAGAATACGGCCCACATCGCGCAGATTTGCGTCTGAAGACCCCTCTGGGAGATGCAGATGTGATCCTGTCTCGTGGACAGAAAAAGCTGCTGCTGATGGCGTTAAAACTGTCTCAAATTGCAATGCTACATTCTTGTAATAAGGAAACTGTGGTATTATTAGATGATCTGACAGCAGAATTAGATTTAACCGCCCAACAACGTTTAATTGAGCGATTGAGCCAACTTGGTAGTCAAGTTTTTATTACCACTTTAGACCACGAATCAGTACAAAAGCATTTACATGATTTGTCTATCTCATATCAGTTATTCAATGTTGAAAACGGTATCGTTCAGGTTGTTGTGCAATAGTATTTTAAAGTTTTACCCATCTTTGGATAGACCTATTTTTCACTAGGGAGAAACCATGAGTTCAGAAGATCAAGCTGCTTCTCAACCAGAACAAACCATTGAAAAGGCTTATGATTCCTCTAGCATCAAGGTATTACGTGGTTTAGACGCTGTGCGTAAGCGTCCGGGCATGTACATTGGTGATACAGACGACGGTACAGGCTTACACCATATGGTTTTCGAGGTGGTTGATAACTCGATTGACGAGGCGCTGGCAGGTCACTGTGATGAAATTTTAGTGACTATTCATGAAGATGAATCGGTGTCAGTATCAGATAACGGCCGTGGTATTCCAACTGATATTCATCCTGAAGAAGGTGTGTCTGCAGCAGAAGTAATTCTGACTATTCTGCATGCCGGTGGTAAGTTTGATGATAACAGCTATAAGGTCTCTGGTGGTCTGCACGGGGTAGGTGTTTCAGTTGTAAATGCCCTGTCAGAAAAATTGGAACTGACCATTCATCGTGCTGGTCATATTCACCAGCAGGAATACCGTCATGGCGATTCACAGTATCCGTTAAAAGTCATCGGTGATACAGACCGAACCGGTACCCGTGTACGTTTCTGGCCAAGTGCT
>NZ_DEZM01000234.1:3986-4306 GCF_002364825.1 Acinetobacter sp. UBA3132
GTACGTTTCTGGCCAAGTGCTGAAACCTTTAGTCAGACCATTTTCAATGTCGATATTCTGGCGCGCCGTTTACGTGAATTGTCATTCCTGAATGCCGGTGTGCGTATCGTACTGCGTGATGAACGCATTAATGCTGAATATGTATTTGATTATGAAGGTGGTCTGTCCGAATTTGTGAAATATATCAATGAGGGCAAAACTCACCTGAATGATATCTTCCATTTTACTACGATGGCGGAGAACGGGATCGGGGTAGAAGTGGCATTACAATGGAATGATTCTTATCAGGAAAATGTACGCTGCTTTACCAACAACATCCC
>NZ_DEZM01000234.1:4458-5902 GCF_002364825.1 Acinetobacter sp. UBA3132
CTTTACCAACAACATCCCGCAAAAGGATGGTGGTACGCATTTAGCCGGTTTCCGTGCTGCACTGACCCGTGGTTTAAATAACTATATGGACAGTGAAAATATTCTGAAAAAAGAAAAAGTTGCAGTATCTGGTGATGATGCACGTGAAGGCTTGACTGCGATTGTATCGGTGAAAGTACCGGATCCGAAATTCTCATCACAGACCAAAGAAAAGCTGGTGTCGAGCGAAGTAAAAACTGCGGTCGAACAGGCCATGAATAAGTCATTCTCAGAGTACTTGTTAGAGAATCCGCAAGCAGCGAAATCAATCGCGGGTAAAATCATAGATGCCGCACGTGCCCGTGATGCAGCGCGTAAAGCACGTGAAATGACGCGTCGTAAGAGTGCGTTAGACATTGCCGGTCTTCCAGGTAAACTGGCAGACTGTCAGGAAAAAGATCCAGCATTGTCTGAACTGTACCTGGTCGAGGGTGACTCGGCGGGTGGTTCTGCGAAACAGGGACGTAACCGTAAGATGCAGGCAATCTTGCCACTGAAAGGTAAAATCCTGAACGTGGAACGTGCACGTTTCGACCGTATGATTTCATCGGCTGAAGTGGGGACGCTGATTACTGCACTGGGCTGTGGTATTGGTCGTGAGGAATATAATCCGGACAAGTTGCGTTATCACAAAATCATCATCATGACCGATGCTGACGTGGATGGTTCGCACATCCGTACTTTACTATTGACCTTCTTCTTCCGTCAAATGCCGGAACTAGTAGAACGTGGTCATATTTATATTGCACAGCCACCGCTGTACAAGCTGAAAAAAGGTAAGCAGGAACAGTACATCAAGGATAATGATGCACTGGAAACTTACCTGATTTCGAATGCGATTGATGAACTTGAACTGCATATCAGTGCGGATGCACCTGCCATTCGTGGTGATGCACTGGCAAATGTAATTGCGGATTACCAGACCTCGCAAAAAAGCTTGAATCGTTTGACGCTACGTTATCCTGCAACGTTGCTGGATGGTCTGTTGGCGCTTGAAGCATTTAAACTGGATCAGGCAACTGATCTGGATTATGTGGAAAACTGGGCAATGCAGTTGCGTCAACACATCGAAGACAAGCAACCAAGCCTGCGTCCTGAGCTGGGTATTGAAACCTTCGAGAAGGAAGATGCAGAAGGCAACAAGTCTGTGACTTATCTGCCACGTATCACGATTTATATCCATAACCTGCCACATGTTTATCTGCTGGATTCAGGTCTGTTGGGTTCAAGTGAATATGCACGTTTATTGAAGAACTCGAAGAGCTGGTTTACGTTACTTGAAGAGGGTGCTTACCTACAAAAAGGTGAGCGCAAGATTCTGGTGAATAGCTTCCATGAAGTATGGCAGCACATCCTGCAAGACTCACGTCGCGGCATGATGATCCAGCGTTATAAAGGTCTGGGT